>NZ_JBSGBF010000135.1:0-17674 GCF_053601115.1 Streptomyces sp. NPDC004788 | reverse complement strand
GTTCCCCCGTCGGACGACACGTCGTCGGACGGGGAGAGGTCGAACGGATCACCCACGGACTGAGCAGGGCTTCACCGGGCGAATCCGGGGTCCTGGATCCAGGATCCGAGCGACTGGATTCTGTATCCGGGATCCGAGCGACTGGATCCCGGATCCTGGATCTGAGCCACTGAATCCCGGATCTGGGATCCGAGCGACTGGATCCTGTATCCCGGATCCGAGCCACTGGATCCTGGATCCGGGATCCGAGCTACAAGACCCGGGATTCTGGATCCGGTCGCGCTACGGCGCTGACCTGCGGCGCTCGCCCCGGCGGGGCGAGCGGTTACCCGGAGCTGCCGTGGTGCCCGTGGTGCCGGTGGCACCGGTGCCGCCCGCTGCCCGCCGGCCCGATCCGCGGCCCGCACCGCCCGTCTGACCGGCCTTGCCGGAGGCGCTACGGGGCGCCGCCCCGTCTCCGGCCCGCCGCTCGGTGCCGCGCCCGCCAGAGCCGGCGCCACCGCCCGTGGCCTTGCCGGTGCCGGTACGGCGGGCAGCGCCGCGCCCCTCGCCCGCGGAAGGCCGGGCGGTTCCCGCTGCTGCTCCGGTGGAAGTCCGGCGGCTCGGGTTCCGGTCGTTCGCGGCCGGGGTGGCGGCCTCGGCCGCCGACGACGCGCCGCCGCCCCTTCGGCGACGTCCGGACCGCCCGCCGGACCGCGTGCCCGGCTCGCCGCCCGGCTTCCGCTCCCGGCGGGGCGCCGCCGCCGGAGCCGCCGGCTGGGGGACCTCGATGGTGACGGGGACGCCGGAGGGCTCCCGGGCGCCGGTGAGCGTGGCCAGTTCCGCGTCGCTGGACGTGATGCGGGCCGTCCTGGGGCGGATGCCGGCGTCGGACATCAGCCGGGTGACGTCCCGCTTCTGGTCGGGCAGGACCAGGGTGACCACGCTGCCGGTGCCGCCGGCGCGGGCCGTGCGGCCGCCGCGGTGCAGGTAGTCCTTGTGGTCCGTGGGCGGATCGACGTTCACGACGAGGTCGAGGTCGTCGATGTGGATGCCGCGGGCCGCGACGTTCGTCGCCACCAGCGCGGTGACGTGGCCGCTCTTGAACTGGTCCAGGGTGCGGGTCCGCTGCGGCTGGCTGCGGCCGCCGTGCAGTGCGGCGGCACGGACGCCGACGGCGAGGAGCCGCTTGGCGAGCCGGTCGGCGGACCGCTTCGTGTCGAGGAAGAGGATGACCCGGCCGTCACGGGCCGCGATGCGCGTGGTGACGGCCTTCTTGTCGGTCTCGTCCAGGAGGTGGAGCACATGGTGCTCCATGGTGGTCACCGCGCCGGCGGACGGGTCCACGGAGTGCACGACCGGGTCGGTCAGGAACCGCTGCACCAGGCGGTCGATGTTGGCGTCCAGGGTGGCCGAGAAGAGCATGCGCTGCCCGTCGGGCCGCACCTGCTGGATCAGCTTGGTGACCTGCGGCAGGAAGCCCATGTCGGTCATCTGGTCGGCTTCGTCGAGGACCGTTATGCGGACGTCGTCCAGCACGCAGTCCCCGCGCTCCACCAGGTCGTTGAGCCTGCCGGGGCTCGCCACGAGCACCTCGGCCCCGCGCCGCAGGGCAGCGGCCTGCCGGGTGATGGACAGCCCGCCGACCACGGTGGTCATCCGGAGGTTCACGGCCGTGGCGTAAGGGGTCAGCGCGTCCGTCACCTGCTGGGCGAGCTCACGCGTGGGGACGAGCACGAGGGCGAGGGGCGCCTTGGGCTCGGCCCGCAGTCCGGCCGTACGGGCCAGGAGCGCGAGTCCGAACGCGAGGGTCTTGCCGGAGCCGGTGCGGCCGCGCCCCAGCAGGTCGCGCCCGGCCAGCGAGTTGGGCAGCGTGGCGGCCTGGATGGGGAAGGGGGTGGTGACGCCCTGCGCGGTGAGGGTCTTCAGCAGCCCCGCGGGCAGGTCCATGCCGGCGAAGTCCTCGACGGCGGGAAGCGCGGGCGTCGTGCTTTCCGGCAGCCGGAACTCCTTCGGCGACGACGGGGCCGGTGACGGCGACGAGGCGCGCCGGTTGGACTTCGGGGACCTACGGGACATGCAGGTGTCTGCCTTCCTGGAATCCTGGAAACAGCGCAAACCGGGGTCCGCACCATGACGGTGCGGACCCCGGCGAGCGGATACGCGTGTGGCGATCAGGCGGGGACGATGTTCTCCGCCTGCGGGCCCTTCTGGCCCTGCGTCACGTCGAAGGAAACCCGCTGGCCCTCGCGGAGCTCACGGTAGCCCTGGGTGGCGATGTTCGAGTAGTGGGCGAAGACGTCCGGACCGCCGCCGTCCTGCTCGATGAAGCCGAAACCCTTTTCGGCGTTGAACCACTTCACGGTTCCCTGTGCCATGATCTTCTCCTTCTGTAGGCAGAGGCCCCATCCGGAGATGCCGGAAAAACAAAATATGCGCCTGCAGGGACAAGCATTCCTGTCAGGCGCGCATAGGTTCATGGGTACCACAACTGCAACTTCGTAAGCATAACACATGGAGCTCATCTCATGATCGAAGGACGCCTGCTCAGGGCGCACGAGCGGCCGGCGACGCCCTGGCGGAACGGCGGCGGCGTGACCCGTGAGGTCGCCGCCGGCCCGGCCGGGGCGGGCCTGGACGACTTCGTCTGGCGGGTGAGCCTGGCCGACGTCGCGTCCGGCGGCCCCTTCTCCGCGTTTCCGGGGATCGACCGCGTCATCACGGTCGTCGACGGGCCGGGAATGGAGCTGACCGTCGACGGAACCCCGCACACCGTCGCCGCCCCGTACGAGCCCTTCGCCTTCTCCGGCGACGCCGCCACCGACTGCCGGCTGCTCGGCGGCCCCATCGTCGACTTCAACGTGATGACGCGCCGCGACGCCGTGACGGCGGACGTCAGCATGAAGCGCGAGGAGTTCACCGTCGCCCCGCGGAGCGGGAGCCAGACCCTCGTGATCACGCTCGCGGGCACGGCCACGGCCGCCGAGTCGGGCCTCACCCTCGACCGGTTCGACGCGATCCTGCTCCCCGACGACGAGGCGGCCGTCTTCCGCGTCGACGGGGTGACGGCCGTCGTCACCGTCACCCCCGCGAAGGGCTGACGCGCCCGTAGCCCCGGCCGGGCGACCGCCCGGTCAGGAGACCGACCGGCCGAAGAACTCCAGTTCCGCCACGGCCACCTGCTTGCGCGCGTCGGCCCGCCAGGCCGTGCGCAGCACCAGGCGCACCGACATCGCGTCGCGGACCCGGACGGCGAGGCGCTGGGCGCCGCCGTCGTTCACGGTGTGGTGGGAGACGTGGGCGGTGCCGGAGGAGTCGATGACCACGAGGTCGAAGGTGCGCGGGGCCGCCTGCCCGTCGGACTGCGCGGTGGTCCTCGAACTGCCGGGGGTGATCAGCACGTCGAGCAGGTCGGTCGGCTCGCCGAAGCGCGCCTCCAGGTACTGGCCCGCCGAGTCGCCCGCGTAACCGGTGCCCCACCAGGTGTTGGAGTAGCCGTCGCCGGCCAGCAGGGGCGCCTGCTTCGGGGCGGAGTGCGACGCGGCCCAGGAGACCGGATGGACGGCGACGCGGGTGGCGAAGTGGTCCTGGACGGCGCGGGCGGCGGGCGGGCCGCCGATGACGCCGCCCACCACCACGGTCACCACGCCCGCGGCGACCAGCGCGCGGGCGATCCAGTGGCGGCGGTCGCGCGGGAGGCCGGGGCGCTGGCCCGCGTACGGGCCGTCGGCCGTGTCCGGCCGCTCCGGGACCATCGGCGTCGCGCAGAAGCGGCAGAAGCGGCGGCCCGGGACGTTCGGGCGCGCGCAGGCCGGGCACGGCGGGCCGTCCGGTGCCGCGGCGGGCGCCTCGGGGGTACGGACGGTGGGCGGCGGCGCCTCCGGGCGGGCAGGCAGCACGGGAGCGGCGACGGCCGGCGGCTCGTCCTCCTCGTGCTCGGGGACCGGGACCAGGAGGGAGCGCACGACGGTGTCCTCGGGGGAGGCCGGTGCGGGCGCTTCGTCGGCCGCCCGCTCCTCCGCCCGCTCCTCCGTCGGGGCCTCGGCCGGGTCCTCGGCCGACGCCCCGGCCGGGTCCTCGGCCTGCCGGCCGTTCCAGCGCAGGAACGCCCCGCAGCTGTCGCAGAACGACTGGTCGGTCGCGCGCACCGGGCTCGCGCAGTCCGGGCAGGGGCGGGTCGACGCGGGCGCGTCAGTCATGGGATCGGGCTCCTTCGGAGGTTCGGGAAGAGGGCGTCACGGCCACTGTGAACGGCAGGTGCGCGGGCCGGGCCGCCGCGACGACAGCGCGCAGCCGGTACGGGTCCACGGCGGCGGGATCGGCGACCCGGAGCGTGACGTGCACCCCGGGCTCGGGGGTGCCGGGGAACGGGCCGAGCGGACGGACGGACCAGCTCGCGCCGCCGCTCTCGGTGATCTCGGGCATGACGCCGAAGGCGAGCCGGACGGCGAGGGCGAGCCCCCGGCGGGTGCCGCGCACCCGGTGCAGGGCCACGGCCGAGGCGACCGCCTGCCGGCGCAGCTCCGGCGGCTCGGTGCCCGCGAGCTCCGCGCCGACCCAGGTCGCGAGGTAGTCGACGAAGTCTTCGGGGGCGAGCGCGGGCGAGAAGTACGCCGCCAGCGAGTCGAGGACGTGGAAGAGCGGCGCGAGGACCACGTCGAGGCCGGCCACGAACCGCTGCCCGAACTCGTCCTCCGCGTAGACGGCGGGCAGCGCCGCGCCCAGCGGGTGCGGCGTCGCGAGGCCCGGCACCGTGCCGCGCGAGGAGCGGCTCACCGAACCCCTCGCCGAATCCCTCGCCGAACCCCTCACCGCGCCTCGATCACACGGACGTGGTGGTCGAAGGGGAAGAGCAGCGCGGACGGCGCCAGTTCGATCCGGTCCGTCGCCTCGCCCCGCCGCCCGGTCAGCGGATCGGCCGGATGCAGCAGGACCTCGTCCACCAGCTCCACCCCCGGCACCCGCTGCAGCGCGGCGAAGATCTCGCCGGCCCGCAGCGGACGCCCGAACGGCCACCCCTCGCCGTGCGCGCCGCCGGTCAGCGGGTCCAGGTACCCGTACAGCGTGTCGAGGGCGTCGGCGCGTACCCGCTCCGCACCGGCCGCCCGGAAGCAGTGCAGCGTCGCGACCACCGTCACGCCCTGGTAGTACGGCGGCCCCACGGCGAGCCGGGTGCCCAGCGGGCGCCGCTCGTCGAGGAACCCGCTCACCCGGGACAGCAACTCCTCGCCCGGCACGAGCTGTTCGAAGCGCAGCCGGCCGCCCCGGTCCGGTACCGCCTGCGGGACGACCAGGACCCGGACCGCGTTCTCGCCCGCCTCGGACGCGTCCGCCGCCAGGCAGGAGATGCGCGCCGCCTCGGGCGCGGCGCGGCGGGCCAGCTCCTCGTAGTCGCGGGCGGTGACGGCCCGCTCCTGCGCCCGCAGGGTGATGGGCGCCCGTGCCTTGGCCTCCTCGACGGTCTCCCCGTCCACGCCGCCGCGGGCCGCCTCGCGGTTCTCGACCCGGGCGATGTACGGGATGGAGCTGCGCAGCACGGTGATCGTGGACCGCGCCACGTTGCCCGCCCGGCCGCCGCCGGTGCCGTAGCGGACCGCGCGGATCGCCGCGCCCTTCGGCGGCACGGCACCGAACTGCCGCACGGTGCCGTCCGGTTGGCGTACGGCCGGACCGAAGGAGATCTCGCCGGTGGCCGCGTCGAGGGTGACGTGCCGGTCGCCGGGGCGGGAGGAGGCGAAGTCGGGGACGACGGTCCACTCCTGCCAGCCCGCGTCCGGATCCTCGTCGTCTCCGTCACCGACGACACCGTCACCGACGACACCGTCCCCGGTGGCGCCGTTCGCCCGCTCGGCGACCTGGAGCAGCAGCGGCGGCCGGTCCACGACGGGCGCGTGCGCGAGCCGGATCCGCTGCGCCGGCACGCCCTCGGACTCGCCGAGCGGCTCGTCCCGGACCGTCTCGGCGTGCGCCGCGCGCACCGTGCCGCCGATGGTGAAGGCGCCCGCCGCCCGTACCGTCGGCGACTCGCTGTACGACGGCAGCCCGGCCACCGGCTCCACCACCCGGCAGCGCACCCAGCCCGCCTCGTGCCCGCCGAGCCGGGACACCGCGTGCCCGGACGGCATGTGGAGGACCACCTCGCCCGGCCGGTTGAGACCGCCCGTGGAGTCCTCGTCGACCTCGCACACCGTCCACCCGCCGGCCGTCGTCCACGCCTCCCACACCAGCGGCGGCCGGCGCGGATCCACGCCGACGCCGTCCACCCGGCTGTCCAGGTCGAGCACCAGGACACAGTCCGGCACGGCCGCCGACAGACCGAGGAGCAGCGCGTCGCCGATGCGCGGCGACGGCGTGAAGACCGGGACGTCGGCGCCGCCGAGGACGTCCTGCGTGCGGTCCTCGGGCGCGCCGCCGGCCTCCTGGCGCAGCAGACGCGTCAACTCGCAGGGTACGACCGTCAGATCGGCGACGGTCGCGAAGACGACCGCCTCCTCCGTCTCGGTACGCCCGGTGGCCACCTCCGTGCCGGCCGGCAGCAGCACCGGCTCCGGTTGCGGCGCGGACAGCCGGAAGGTGATCTCGGCGTGCGCGGCGGCGGGCGGGAACAGCGTCACGCCGAGCAGGTCGAGGAAGGCCAGGTGGTTCTTCTCCGGAACCCGGTTGAGCCGGTAGACCAGCTGGTCCGCCATGTGGGCGACGGCCTCGATCAGGGTCACGCCGGGGTCCGAGACGTTGTGGTCCGTCCACTCGGGACACGCCTGCTGGACGTAGCGCTTGGCGTCGTCGACGAACTGCTGGAACCGCCGGTCGTCGAGATGGGGTGCGGGCAGGGCCATGGCGGGGCTTTCAGTCCTCGGAGGGGATGACGTAGAAGGGAAAGACGAGATTGCGCGGGTTGTTGGCGCCGCGCACCCGGTAGCGGACGTCGATGTGCAGGGTGGTCGGTTCGCCGGGCGCCGGCGCGACCGTGACCTCCTCCACCTCGATGCGCGGCTCCCAGCGGTCGAGCGACGACATCACCTCGTAGCGGATCCGGCCCATCGTCGCGTCGTTGACCGGCGCGAACACCAACTCGTGCACCGCACAGCCGAATTCGGGCCGCATCGGCCGCTCGCCCGGCGCCGTGGCGAGCACGAGCCGCATCGACTCCTCGATCTCGCGGTCGCGCCGCACCAGGGCGATGGCGCCGCTCGGACCGGTGCGCATCGGAAACGCCCAGCCCGCGCCGACGAAGCGCTCACTCATGACGCTCACTCATGACAAGTCCCCTTCTAGAACGGCAGGTTCGCGGCGACGGGATTGGGCATCGGGACGGTCGAGGTGATGAGCGACGGCGCGTTGAGGACGGCCTGGGCGAGCGCCGACACCTTGAACTTCGTCCCCGCCTTGATGTCCACGCCGAGCTTCGCGTCCAGGCTGATCCGCCCCTGGGCCGACAGCGTCAGATCCCTGCCGGACTCGACCGTCACGCCCCGGGCCCCCGTGATGGTGACCGTGCCGTCGCTGTCGATGGTCAGGGTCGTACGGGCCTCGTTCAGCTCGATGCTGAGCTTCCCCTGCCCGGTGCGCAGCCGCACGCCGTGCGAGGAGCGGGTGCGGCCGCCGGCCTCGCGCAGCTCGACGGTGTGGCCGGTACGGGAGGTCAGCGCACGCCACTGGACGCGGCCGCTCGTCGGGTCGACCGGCGGCACCCCGTCGGTGGCCGGCGTGTGCCGGTCCACGCCGTTGTAGAGCCCCGCCAGGACGTACGGATGTTCCAGCGACCCCCGGTCGAAGGCGCACAGCACCTCGTCGCCCACCTCGGGGAGCACGAGTCCGCCGCCCCCGGTGCCGCCGAGCTGCGCGACCCGGCACCAGGAGCTCTCGTACGTCGCCGACAGCCACGGGAAGCGCAGCCTGACCCGGCCGAGCGAGAGCGGGTCCTTGGTGTTCGTCACCAGCGCGACCGCGACGCCCGGCATCGACGGTGCCGGCTCGCCGCCGCCCGAAGCCGTCCCGTACAGCGAACGGAACTGGCGGCCGGAGACCGTCAGCCACGTGGTGAACTGCCGTCCCGACGCGAAGACATGACGCACCCCGGTCGCCGTGTAGCGACCCTCGAAGGGGAAGCCCGCGCCCCGCACCGCCACCGGCTGCCCCGGCTTGAGAGCGGGGTTGCCGGTGACGGACACCTCCAGCTCCGCGTACGAACCGGCGACGTCGTCCGCGAGCGCGGCGGCGGCCTGCGTCACCTCCGACTGCGTCGTGAACGGCCGTCCCGTGGCGGCCAGTTCGGCGGGCCCGAACGGCTCGGAGAGCTGTGCCGACGTGATGTCGGACTCGATGTCGCCGCTCCCGACGGCAGGGGTCGGGGACGACAGCGCCTGCTTCGTACGCGGATCCCAGCCGCGCACGTCGACCGTGCGGACCTGGCCGGCGGCGGTCACGGACACCCGGCTGTGCAGCGTGTTGTGCCCGAAGTCCAGCACGTACGGACTCTGCGCCGCCGGAGTCGTGTCGGCGGGCGCCGTCGCGGCCGGCGGCAGCGCGGCGAAGACCAGCCGGCCCGCCGGGTCGAGCGAGAGCCGTACGTCGTTCTCCCGGGCGAGCCGGGAGAGGAAGTCCCAGTCGGTGATGTTGGGCTGGGTGGCCAGCTCGTACACGGTCGGCGTCGCGTCGATCCGCCCCACCGGGATGCCGCAGCGGGCGGCGAGCCGCCGGGCGATGTCGGAGGCCGTCATGTTCGGATAGCCCTCGATCCGCCGGTTCCGCAGCAGCCGGTGCCCCGGGTCGTACCCGCGCAGGATCAGATACCGCCCGTGCCCCGGCGCCGCGTCCACCTCGACCGCCGTCACCTCGCCGGTGAGTATTGGCTCGCCGCGCCTGCCGTCCGTGAACGGCGACAGCACCGCCATCGCGCCCACCTTCAGGAACGGGAACTTCTCGGTGAGGGTGCCGTCCTTGTCGCTGAAGGTCAGCTGGAACGCGGACGGGACGTTGACGCTCGCGTCCACCCAGCCCTCGGTGAGCCGCACCGCCAGCGGGTCGGGAAGCAGCGTGCCGTCGAGCTGCACATGCAGGACGGTGGTGAAGGTCTTCTCGCTCATCGGGTGCCCTTGATCTGCGAAGCGTGTGGATGGGTCTCCGGCGTCTCGGTGGCGGACGGGAGCAGCAGTTCCGTCCCCGGGCGCAGCCGCATCGGGTCGTCGACGGCGTTCGCCTCGGCGATCACCCGCCAGCGGGTCGCGTCGCCGTACTCCCGCCAGGCGAGCGACGCGAGCGAGTCCCCGGAGACCGTCCGGTGCGTCCGGCGGGCCGACAACGCGCCGGAGGTGGGGTTCTGCCGCTTCGTCGCCGTCGCGATCTCGGTGAGCGAGAGCAGGCAGGTGGCGCGCAGCGGCACGCCGCTCGGGCTGAAGAGCGTGTACGTCGCCGACACGGACGTCACGTAAGCGACGAACCGCACCGTCGAGAACGAGCCCCAGGAGAACTCCACCCACGGCGGCGACGGCGCCTTCGACTCCACGCTCTGCTGCGTCACCTCGCAACAGGACAAAAGCAGCTCCACCTGCTGCTGCACCACCGTCGACGACGGGGTCCCGGACGCGTCGAGGAACACCTCGACCTCCAGCGAGGCCGGCCGGCTGCCCGTGAACTTCGGCGGCGCGCCCCGCGTGTACGCGACGGCCGGCTCCGTGTGCCAGTCCGCCGCCCGGCTGAGCCGCAGCTCGTCCGGATTGAACTGGAACCGCACCTCGCCCAGCCTCCCGCCGAGCGGCCCGTCCAGATCCGCCGGCGGCTGGTGGATGGAGAGCGACGCCCGCGAAAGCCCGCGCGCCGCCGTCCCACCGATCGGCGCCGCCATCTCAGAGACCTCCCGCGTCGGTGAACCCGTGGTGCGCGATCTCCAGCGTCTCCGTGGCCACGGAGGGACTCGCCGGATCGAGCGTCGGCCCCGTCCAGCGGACCGGCAGCACCTCCACAAGACCCCACTGCGCCACGACCGAGCCGTCGGCGCGCAGCGCCGCGATCTGGGCCGTCGGGCGCGTGATGCCGGTGGCGAGCGACGAGATCCAGGCCGCCACCTTCGCGGTGTCGGGGGTGAGCGGGCGCGTCAGGCGGATGGTGGAGAAGGTCACGCGGGTCGGCAGCTGCCAGACGAAACCGTTGTTCCCGCCCTCCTGCCGCCGCTCCACCTCCACTTCGGAGGAGAGGCCGTCACAGCCGTTGAACAGGCCGAGGTCCTGGCCGTCGATGGCGAGCTTGAAGAAGACGGTGGAGGCGGGGTCCTGCGGGGTGGGCATGGTGGCGGTCTCTCGGATAGACGGGCGGGGCGAGGGTCGATCAGTGGGAGTGGTCCCGGAGGCGGCCGACGCGCTCGCGGTCGGCGCGGAGTTCGGCGCGCAGGAGGCGGGAGAGGGGGGTGACGAGCCGGCGGGCCAGCTCGTCGAGCTGGGCGGGGGATTCGGCGGGGGCGGTGCGCGTGACGGTGGGCGGGGTTTGGTGCGGGGCTGGGGGAGCGGGTGGGGCCGCAGGGATGGGTACGGAGGTGGCGGCGGGTGCGGGTGCGGGTGCCGGTGCCGGTGCGGGGGACGGCGCCGGGCTGGTGGCCGGGGTGCTCCGGCGCTGGACGGCGACCGGGGGCGGCGCGAGGGGGACCACGGGGCGGGCGGGGCTCGGCTGAACGGGCGTGGTGGCGGGGGCGTTGGCGGGTGGGTGGGAAGGCGTGGTCGGGGCCTGACGGGGCGCTGTGCGGGGAGCGAGCGGGCGGGCGGTGGTGAGCGGCAGGGTGGCGTGCCGCTGCGGGGCGGCGGGTGCGGTGGCCCGGGGCACGTCGGTGACGGTCACGAGGGGGAGCGGGAGCCGGACGGACGGCTCGGGGGAGCGCTGGACCGTGGTTTCCGGTGCTGGTGCCGGCGTCACGGCGGGCTCGGGGCTCGGTGCCATGGGCGCCGGGGTGATCGGCGCGCCGACGGGAGAGCGCCGCGGCGGAGTGTTCGTCCGCAGCCCGGACGGCTCGGCCACGGCCCGCTGCAGAGGAGCACCGAGCCCCAGCCGGGCTGGGCTCGCCGGCGGCGTGGACGCCGTCGCGGTCCAGTCGCCCCCCGGCGCGCGCCGCGAACGGCGCACGGCAGGACGCTGCCGCACGGGAGGGACCTCGGCCCCGGCGGGGGAAACCGGGACCGAGGAGCTCTGAGACCGACCGGAGACGAAGGGCTCCGGCGCGGTGATGGGAGGTACGGAGGGGGCGGGGGCGGCGGTCGTCGGGGGCGTGGGTGCGGCGGGGGCCGACCAGTGGGCGGGTGCGGGTGCCGTTGCGCGCTGGATGGGCGCCGCGCCGGGCGTGGGTGCGATGCGCGGGCGCACCGCGGGCGTTGCCCGCTGGACAGGCGCCGGAGTCTGCGTCGATGTGAGACCGGGCGGGGTGGCGCCGGTCGGGGCGGCCGCGTCCTGGTGACCTGCTCCCGGCCGCGTCGGCTCGACGGGCCGGGCAGCGCCGTTGGGGGCGGTCGTGCTCGCGCCCGCCGCCGTTGCCGGGGCGATCGGCTCGCCCACGGACCTCTGCGCAGCGGCCTCCGTCCGCTGGACGGACGTCGCGCCCGGGCGTGCAGCAGCCGAGAAGGCCGCGTCGGCCTGCCGGGCAGGCCCAGCCGCGGGCGCGGGCGCGGGTGTGCTGCCGGGCTGAGTGGCCTCGGCCGATGCGGTCGTTGTCCGCTGGCCGGGTGCGATGCCTGGCGCTGCCGCAGGGTGGGCGGATGCCGTGCCGGGGCGCGTGGCTTCAACCGATGTGGTCGCGGCGGTCGTCGGCGTCGGGGCCGCTGCCCGTTGGGCGGGTGCCGTCCGGGGCGGTGTCGTGTCCTGGGCGGGTGCCGTCTCCGGCGCGGGCGTGCTGCCGGGCTGAGTGGCATGGGCTGAAGTGGTCGCGGCGGTCGTCGGGGCCGCTGCCCGTTGGAGGGGTGCCGTCCGGGGCGGTGTCGTGTCCTGGGCGGGTGCCGTCTCCGGCGCGGGCGTGCTGCCGGGCTGAGTGGCATGGGCTGAATTGGTCGCGGCGGTCGTCGGCGTCGGGGCCGCTGCCCGTTGGGCGGGTGCCGTCCGGGGCGGTGTCGTGCCCCTGGCGGGCGCGGCCCCCGGCGTCGGTGTGCCGCCGGGCCGGGTGGCGTCGGTCGTCGCGGTCGCCGGGGCTGCTGCCCGCTGGACGGGCGGCATGCCGGGCGCTGCCGTGCCGTGGGAGGGCGCCGCTCCGGGCGCTTGCGCTCCCTGGACAGGCGCCGCCCCTGGCGCTGCCGTGCCCTGCGCGGATGCCGTCTCCGGCGCTGCCGCGCCGTGGACCGGTGCCGTGCCTGGCGCTGCCGTGCGCTGGACCCGTGCCGCCCCCGCCGTCGGTGCGCCGCCGAGGCGAGTTGCGTCGGTCCCTGCGGTCGTCGCGGCTGGGGCCGCTCCCTGCTGGGCGGTTGCGGGCCTGGGCGCTGCGGTGCCCTGCGCGGATGCCGTCTCCGGCGCTGCCGCGCCGTGGACCGGTGCCGTGCTTGGCGCTGCCGCGAACCGGGCGGGTGCCGTGCCAGGCGCTGCCGCGAACCGGGCGGGTGCCGTGCCAGGCGCTGCCGCCAACCGACCGGGCGCCGTCTCCGGCGCCGGCGTGCAGCCATGCCTTGTGGCGCCGGTCGAGGCGGTTGTCGCGGCCGCTGCCCGCTGGATGGGCGCCTCCCCGCCGTCCGACCGGCTCGCGCTCGCCGCGGCGAGACGGCGCTGCGGCTGCGCGGGGCGGGCGGAGAGCAGGGGGGAGCGTCGTACGGGTGCGGGCCGGACGGACGCCGGGGGTGTTGCGACAGGTGCCTGCGGGGGCGTACGAGTGGTGTCCTCCGTCGCCATCGGCGGTGTCGTGGCATCGCCTCGAACCGGAAGGGGTGCTGCTGTACCGCTTCCAGTCGTGGCCGCGCCGTCCGTCTGGGCGGCGGCACGCTGAACCGTCGGTGGCCGGGACGTACTGGTGGCCGGCGTCCCGGTCGCGGCCGAGGGCTTGGCCTCGGGGGCGGCGGCCGGCAGGCGCAGGCCCGGCAGTTCGGCGCCGGCCTGGCGCTCCGTCGGGCCCACGGGCCGTACCGCGTCCAGGAGTACGCCGCCGGGCGCGTCCGGCACCGCGCCGTGGCCGAGGTTGCTGTGGAAGGAGGGGTTCCAGTGGGTTGCGAGGTGGCTGGCGAAGCCGGGCTCCGCGACCGGGCGCGGGGAGTCGAGGACGCGCTGCACCGGCGGCAGCGCCTGCCAGGCGCTGCCGGACGGCACCGGCCCGGTCGCGGGAGCGTCGACCGCCTCGGCCGCCGCGGCCGCGTCGTACGGCTTCCGCCGACGTCGTCCCCACTTCTCGAACATGCCCATCGTCTCCAACCTCCCTTCTCAGTAACGTCGTTACGCCTGTGCCGCCGCCGACCGCTCCACCAGCGCCGCCGCCCGTGCCACGTATCCGCGCCGGTCCGCGTGTTCCAGGTCGAGGATGTCGTCCACTCCCCAGTGGAAGTGGAAGGCGAGGTACGCGGTCTCCTCCTCGATCCGGTCCGCCGCGTACGTCACGATTCCCCCAGGCGGCTCCCGGCGAGTTCGACCTCGAAGGACTGCTCGCAGTGCGGGCAGGCGACCGCGGCCCGGGTGTGGCCCTCCGCGTTGATCTGCCGGTAGAAGTCCTGGAGGAAGGCCAGGTCGGAGGCGAACATGTTCTCCACCGTGCCGTCGTGGACCGACGGCAGCGTGCCCAGGCGGGTGATGACCCGGCCCAGCAGGACCACGGAGAGGTACGCGGGGTTCTCCCGGACGCGGAGGTCCCGCAGCGGCACCAGCTCGTCCCGGGCGGTGGCCAGGCGCATCGCGCCGGTGCGGTGCACGGTGCCCGTCTCGTCGACGAAGCCGCGGGGCAGCTCGAACTCGAACTCCGTGCGGAGCGGCTCCTGTCGGCGCTCGTGTTGCGCCTGCCCCGGGCCCTGCCCCGGGCCTTGGCCCAGCCCCGAACCGAGTCCCGGCCCCAGTCCCTGGCCCAGCCCCGGCCCCTGCGCCCGCGGCGCCACCGCCGTCGATCCGTCGCGTCGCATCAGCCGAGGGTGAGTTCTTCGAAGGTGATGGTGACCTGCTCGGTGAGGGCGGTGGCGTCACCGGCCTTTGTCGCGCTCAGCTGGACCTTCGTGCACCAGGCGTTGCGCAGGTTGTACCGCTTCACCTCGTTCTGCTGGTAGTCCATGAAGATGATGGAGGCGTCCTTGCGGGCCGAGCCCATGTCGCCGGCGATCGAGGACGAGATCCACTCCGTGAAGGCCGGGGACTGCGTGGCGCCACGCGTCACCGTGCACTCGCCGGCCTTCTTCACGCCGGGCAGCTTCTTGATGATCGGCTTGCCGTCGGCCGTGACCTGCTGGAACTCGATGACGTCCTGCTCCATCGAGAGGCTGCTGACCTCTTGCAGGGTCTCGACCATGACCCCGTCGATCTGGAGGCCGAAATTGTGACTGGTGAGGGCGTCACCGGTGTCGAGGGACATGAAGGGTCACACTCCTGTTTCGTGTTCGGGAGGTTCGACAGGTAAGGAAGGGTCTGGAGGTTCGACAGGTTCGGAAGGTCCGGATGTCCGGGCTGCGAGGAACCGAAGGCGGGCTACTCCTCCAGCTCCCCGCCGCCGCCCTGGAACTGCGCCAGCCGGAACACCACGAACTCCGCCGGCTTCACCGGCGCGATGCCGATCTCGCAGACCACCCGGCCGAGGTCGACGGACTCCGGCGGGTTGGTCTCCTCGTCGCACTTCACGTAGAACGCGTCCTCGGCGCGCTGGCCGAACAGCGCGCCCTGGCGCCACTCGTTGACCAGGAAGGACGAGACGTTGCGGCGGATGCGGGCCCAGAGCGAGGCGTCGTTGGGCTCGAAGACGACCCACTGGGTGCCGACGAGGATCGACTCCTCCAGGTAGTTGAAGTAGCGGCGGACGTTGAGGTACCGCCAGGCCGGGTCGGAGGCGAGCGTGCGGGCGCCCCACACGCGGATGCCGCGGCCGGGGAAGGCCCGGATGCAGTTCACGCCGATCGGGTTGAGCAGGTCCTGCTCGCCGCGGGTGATCTGGAGTTCGAGGTCGACGGCGCCGCGCACGATCTCGTTGGCGGGGGCCTTGTGCACGCCGCGCTCGGCGTCGTTGCGGGCCCAGACGCCGGCCAGGTGGCCGGACGGCGGGACGGTACGGGTCTGGCCGGAGGCCGGGTCGAAGGACTTGATCCACGGGTAGTAGACGGCGGCGTACCGGGAGTCGTAACCGGCCGTCTCCTGACGCCACTTGCGCACGTCACGCGCGTTGAGGGCGGGCGGCGGGTCCAGGATCGCCATCCGGTCGCCCATGAGCTCGCAGTGGGCGATGAGGCCGAGCTGGACGGCCTTGACCTGCTCCGCGTCGATCAGGCCCTGCTGGTAGGCGCCCATCAGGTCGGGCACGGCGACCATGCTGATCTCGTCGTACGCCTCCAGGCCGCCGAAGCCGGTGCGGTCGGCGGAGTCGCCGATGAACCGCGCGGACTCCAGCGAGTCGCCGGTTCCGGGCGCGGCCCCCGCGGCGCCTGCGGCACCCGCCGCGCCCGCGACCCCCGTGGCCGGCGCGGCAGCGGACGCGGGTGCCTGCGTCGGCGGGGCCAGGGTCACGACCTGCGCCTCGGGCCGGGCGAGCTGGCCGCCGGCCGCCGCCTCCTCCAGGACGATGGCCGTGGAGCGCTGCCTGACCTGCGTGACCACGTAGTTGCGGGCGCTCTTCTTGGCGGAGGCGTCGAAGCTCTCGACGACCTTCTCGCCGTCCTTCACGACGAGCTTGAAGCGCTCCGGCTCGCCCTCCACGTCCTGCACCTCGACGGTGAGCGCCCCGCCCGCCTCGGTGCCCGCGGCGATGGCGGCGACCCGGAAGGTGCCGAGCGCGACGGCGTCCCCGGGCACGAGTTCCGGCCGTGCCTGTGCCTGTGCCTGTGCCTGCGCCGGCTGCTGCGGTCGGTCGGCGGCGGCCGCGGACACCGCCCGCGCGGCCTCCCGGTCGCCCCCGCCGCCGACCCGTACGACGTACGCGGCGGTGCCGCCGTTGTCGAAGAATCCGTACACGGAGTGGGCGAGGTAGTACCCGTCCGTGAAGTCGCCGAACGAGGCCACGTACTGGGACCAGTTGGTCACGAGGACCGGCTCGTTCAGCGGTCCGGTGGGCGCGAGTCCGACGAAGGCGGCGACGGACGTGCCGACGCCCTCGATGGGGCGGGAGCCGCGGGCGACTTCCTCGATGTAGACGCCGGGGGACAGGTAGGTGGGCATGGGTGCGTGGCTCTCCTGGATCACTCGATCGCTGGACCGGACAGTGGTGGCGGCGCCTGCGCGGGCCGTACGGCATCCGCGGTCGTCGTCGGCGTTCGGACGCCATCGACTCTCGCCGGGGCGCCGAGCCCGCGGCCAGGAAGACAAGGGCAACGCGCGGGCAACGACGCGTGGCCGCGCGGGCACGACCAGGCGCCGCGCCCGGCCCCTTGCGCGGTGCTGTGCCCGGCCCTCTACGCGGTGCCGTGCCCGGCCCTCTACGCGTTGCTGTGCCCGGCCCCTACCCGGTGCCGCGCCCGCCCCGTACCGCCCCCGCACCCCCGCGCCGGAACACCCGCCCCCGCCCACACCCCCATGGAACGGGGAACACTCCCGGCCCCGGACCGCGCGGTCACGCCGCCCTGCCCCTGACCAGGGACGCTCGGGCAACCGGAGGCCCGTGCGGCCGACCTAGCCTCCGGCCATGACCATGTGGACCTCTCTGGATCCGGCCGATACGACCGTCGAGCCGGGCGCCCGGACCTCCGCCCGGCTGCGGGTGCGCAACACCGGGGACACCGTCGAGGAGTACCGCCTCTCGCTCGTCGGCAAACCCTCGGGGTGGTCCCGGGTGGAGCCGGAGGTCCTCCGCCTCTACCCGGGCAGCGAGGGGACCGCCGAGATCTCCTTCGCGCCGCCCCGGTCGCCGGACGTCTCGGCCGGGCCCGTCCCGTACGGCATCCGCGTCGAACCGCGCGAGAACCCGGCCGCCCGTGACGTGGTGGAAGGGCAGTTGACCGTCACGCCGTTCACCGAGGTCCGCGCCGAGCTGCTGCCCCCGGCGCTCTTCGGCCGTTTCCGCGGCCGGGCCCGGATCGCCGTGGACAACGTCGGCAACACCCCGCTGACCGCGTCCCTGGTGGCACGGGACGACGCCAACCGGCTCGCCTTCGAGGTGCGGCCGAACGCCGTGCGGATCGAGCCGGGCCGGGCCGCCTTCGCCGAACTCGCGGTGCGGCCGCAGGCGGTGCGGTGGACCGGCGGCGAGGAGTCGCACCGCTTCACCGTGGCCGTACGGCGGTCGGGCGACGACACCTCGCTCGACCTCGACGCCACCTTCGACCAGCGTCCCGTCGTGGGCGCCTGGCTGATGGTCGCCGGCGGACTGCTGATGAGCGCGGCGATCGCCTTCGCCGTGCTCTGGTTCGGCTTCTCCCCGAAGATCGTCACCGCCGCCAAGGACCTGCGGGCCTCGGGCGCGCCGGTACCGGCGCCGCAGGGCGACGGGAACGAGCTGCCCACGGCGCCGCCGCCCTCGCCCGGCGACACCGGGGCCGGGCCGCACCGGAGCAGGCACTGACCGCCGACTTCGTGATGAAACGTGAGCTGGGAGTCGGGATACCGCGGGGCGGCGCCCTCGTCCTGCCCA
>NZ_JBSGBF010000134.1:0-17759 GCF_053601115.1 Streptomyces sp. NPDC004788 | reverse complement strand
TCTCCCCGTCCCACGACGTGTCGTCGGACGGGGGAACCGGCCGGTCGGGCAGCCCCGGGGTGCCCAGGCGGCGCGCCGCCCAGGGTTCGCGGGCGATGACGGCACCTGCCGTGACGCAGAGCGTCACGACCGCGCAGAGCACGATGAGCCAGGACAGCAGGGTGAAGACCGCGCCCAGCGAGCCGTACTTCTCCAGACTGCGGTTGAGGGCCCGGGGCATGTAGAGCGATGCCGTCGAGGTGACGACGCCGAGGGCGATCCCGGTCAGCAGCGCTCCCGGCAGCAGCGGCAGCCACGGCACGCGCGCGGTCAGCAGCAGGTGCTGCGTCCACCACCACATGCCGACCTCCACGAGCAGCAGCAGCGGCAGGCCCAGCCACAGGCCCACCCCGAAGCCGTCGTGCAGGGTCCCCTGCGCTGCGATCATCAGCATCCACGCCGCGAGCCAGGCGACCCAGCGCCAGGCGGCCACCCGTGCGCTCGCCCCGCGCAGGCTCCAGGCGCGCTCGCACAGCCGTTGCATGGCGCGGCTGCACGCGGTGGCCGAGATGAGCACCATCAGACCGCTGACGACGCCGAAGGTCTGCCGCAGCTCGTCGGAAGGGTCGGCGGTGCCCTCGAGGGCCTTGCCGAACTCGCTCTCCACGCTGCCGGACAGACCGAAGATGTCGTGCACCGAGCTGACGAACTGGTCGCGCAGCCCGGGTGGGGCGATGGAGGCGACCACGAACAGCAGCGGGACCGCCGTGAGGAACGTCTGGGCGGCCAGCCGGGTCGCCGAGTCGAGGACGTTCACCGAGATCAGGTGCGACACGAGGTGCGTGATCAGCGGGAACCGCTCCTCGGCCCGGGACCGCAGGGTGGTGACGCGGTTGCGCAGCGAGGCACCGGAGCGCCGGCGCCGCTCGCGCCGTCGGGCCCTGCTCGCTCGCTGCATGCTGCCAGCGTGCCGCCCGTGCGCGCGCTCGGCCCGTAGTGGCGGCGCCACCGGGTCCGTACGGGTGAACCGGGCGGACCACCCTTCGAGGATTTGTGGGCTTCCGGCGGGACGGTGAAGATGAAGCCATGAGCGAGAGCGGCCCGGCGACCGGGCCCGCGGGGCTTCGCGGGGGCCGCGATGCTGCCTGATCTGATCCTCATCGGGCTGGGAATCGCGGTGTTCCCGCTGTCGGTGACCGCGTTCGTGCTCGTCCTCTCGGCCGATCGCGGGACCTGGAAGGGTCTGGCGTTCATCCTCTCCTGGGTCGCCTGCTTCGTGGCCGTTCTCGTCGCCGTGCTGGTCACCACCGGCGGCAAGCCTCCCGCTCCGAAGTCGCCTCCCTCCACGGCCACGTCCGCCGTGAAGCTGGCCATCGGCCTGGGACTGGTCGGGTACGGCTGGTACCGGCACAAGGCCGGCAAACGGACCGGCCCACGGACAGACCCACGGACCGCCCCAGAGACGGACCCGCAGACGGACCCGCAGACCGACCCGCGGACCAGCCCAGGGGCGGAGCCGCGGACCAGCCCAGGGACGGAGCCGCAGACCGCCCCGCCCGAGAAGTCCTCCCGCAGGGGGGCGGCACGGCTCGACCGGATCTCCGGCTGGACCGCGGCGGGGCTGGGGCCGCTGCTCCAGCCCTGGGGCCTGGTGGCGGCCGGTGCGACGACGGTGGTGAGCGCCGACCTGTCCCGTACCTCCTCGTACGTGGCCCTGGTGGCGTACTGCGTCCTCGCCACGAGCAGTCTGCTGGCCATGGAGCTCTACGCGGTCTTCGCGCCCGATTCGGCCCGGCTGCGGCTCGGGCAGCTGCGCACCTGGTTCCAGGCGCACCAGAACCAGGCGCTCGTGGGCGTGTCCTTGGTGGTGGGGCTGCTCCTGGTGGCGCGGAGCATCCACCAGCTGACCTCCTGAAGTCAGGCAGCCTCTTCCGGGTGCGGCTGCTGCGCTCTCCTGCGGCCGTCGGCGGCCAGCAGGGCGATCACCGCGAGCACGGCGAGCAGGATGAGCACGAGGAGCAGGATGGTGAGGACCGTGGGGTGGTTCCACAGGGCGAACAGCAGGGCGACGACAAGCAGCGCGCCGAGGGTCAGCGACTTGCGGTGCGCCTCGGTCCAGGTGCCCACGGGCCCGGTGTCGATTCCGTGGCCGCCCCACCAGCCGGCCGCCGAGTCGGCGCCGCGGTCGGCGGTGGAGCGGGTGGCGCGGGCCAGTCGGCCGGGGCCGACGAAGTAGGCGCCGAGGGCGATGACGATGCCCAGCACGATCGCGGTGCGCAGGGCGATCCGCAGGAAGTGCAGGAGATGGTCGAAGACGGCTGCCGCGGCCGCCTTCGACTGCACCTGGGGTGGCAGGTGGTCCAGGTAGTAGCGGCGGGCGACGACGAGCGCGATGGCCACGACGAGACACGCGAAGGCCGCGCCCAGGGCCGTCTTCGCCAGGGCGCGGCGGCGCCGGTGGGCGAGGAACACCCCGCCCGCGGCGAGCACCACGGTGATGACGGGCAGCCAGTTGCCGATGACGTCGAGGGCGTGTGCGGCGCCCTGGATCTTCTCCAGCTTGTCGGACTGGAAGAGCACCAGCTGCTTGTTGACGTCCGGGATCTTCTCCGCCGGTTCCAGGCCCGCGTCCACCAGCTCCTGCTTGACCTTGTCGACGGCGGTGCCGACGTCGAGGGTGACCGTGCCCTCCGAGACGCCGACCGCTCCGCGGCCCTTGCCGGTCAGTGCGTGCACCACGGCCGTGTGGGCGGCGCGGTTGGCGGTGACCCACACCTTCTCGAACCGGTCGCTCTGGACGAAGCGGGTGGCCACCTTGTCCGCGGCCGTGTTCACGGCGGCGTCCAGCTGCGGGGCGAGGCCTCTGACGGCCTTGGCCGCGCGCGGTGGCAGGCCCTGCGACTGCAGCCAGGCCGCGATCTCGGCGGTGACCTCTTTGCCGTCGACCCGTACGTCCACGGCGTGGACGATCCGGTTGTGCATGGCGTCCTCGATCGCCGGGTCGTCGGCGAGCGGTTTCATGGTCGCGACGTAGCGGTCGGTGTCGAGGACGATGTCGTGCACCCACACGGTGAGGACACTGACGGGGACCAGGACGCAGGCGAGGACGATCAGTACCGCCGACGACACGCTCCGCAGTACTCTCATCGGCCCTCCATGGTCACGGCACTGTCTGTCGCGGACAGGTGTCCGTGTCCATTTCCACCTGTGTGCGGGCTCCCGGCATCCCGGGCTGAGCCGTTCGAGGGGGCGGGAACCGCGCGAGCCCTCGCCCGCTCGCGCACCGGCCGCGCGTCGCAGCGACGCGCGGCCGGTCGGTCGGGGCAGGGTCAGGAGGCGAGCAGCCTGCTCTTCTGAGCCGCGAACTCCTCCTCGGTCAGCAGACCCTGTTCCTTCAGCTCGCCGAGTTGCTTCAGCTGAGCGATCTTGCTGCTCATGTCGTCTTCCGTCGTGGCCGCCGCGGGCGCCGGTGGCGGCGGTGGCGGCGGCGCCTGCTGCGCGTAGTACTGGTCGGCTGCCGCCGCCTGCTGCTCCTGGGCGGCCCAGCGGCCCGCCTGGCGCCGCGAGACCCTGTTGGACACCGCGGTCGCCGTTCCGGCCACCACCGCGGTGCGCGCTACCCCTCGAAGAAGTCCTGGCATGTCCTGGCCTCCTTGACACGCTTCCGATTGGATCGACTTGCCCGGTCGGCTTCCCCGGCCGTCCGGGGAGGCGTCAGGCGGCGGCTCCGCCCTCAGCCGCCTCGGCGGCTTCGAGCGAGGCGAGGAGGGCCTGTACGGGGATGCGCCCGCCGGCCACGAGTTGCGCGCCCGAACGCCGCAGGGCCCGCGCGAGCGGTGCGGCCCAGAGGTTCTCGTAGACGAGGATGCCGGCCGCGTTGCCCGGCTCGAGGGCCATCCCCGCCTCGTTGAGGTCGTCCTGCCCGAGCAGTCCGGACGAGGAGCCCTCGAAGACGGACACGTCGAACGTGCCGTCGGCGTCCAGGTCCCTCAGTTCCAGGGCTTCGACGCTGCCGTCGGCGTCCTTCCGCACGAACATGAGGTCGAGGATGCGGACGATGCCCCTGTCGACCAGGTCGAGGAGCAGGGGGAACGCCTCGCCCGTCATGCGGTTGCCGGGAAACTCGATGACCAGGTAGTCGACCGGGCCCATGTCCTCGAAATCGTCGCTCATCACCACTCCACACAGCCGGGGGATCTGACCACACACACGAGACCCGCCCCCGCCCGCGTCGCCGCCACTCGACGGACATGACCCGACGCAGCCCTCATCTCATTGCAGCATTCGGCGAGGCGCCTCGCACGTCCGCGCCGGAGCCGGCGGGGCTCGCCTCGTTGTCCTGTTCGAGCCCCGACGAGGGGGGTTTCAGCGGCCGGTGGGCTGTGGGGGGTCCAGGGCTTCGAGGGTGGCGAGCACGTCCGTACCGTTCGCGCCACCGGTGGCGTAGACGCAGTTGCCGCCCAGGCCGGTGGGGCACGGCATGGCGACGGCGGCGAGCCGGAGGCGGGGCGTCGGCATCGGCGGCAGGTCCGTCCAGAGGTTGGAGGCCGGGTTGTAGGACTGGACGCTGGCCAGGAGGTGGGTCACGTAGAGGCCGCCCACGACGTAGACGCACGTGCCGCTCTGCCCGGGCGGGCAGGAGCTGGCCGTCGTGCCCATGTCGGAGCGGGGTGTGGGCAGCGACGCCACCGGAGTCCAGGTGTTGGAGGCCGGGTTGTAGGACTGCACCACGTTGGTCTGGGTGGTGTCGAAACCACCGACGGCGTACACGCAGGTGCCCTGCTGGCCCGGCGAACAGGGCGCGGCCGCGGCACCCAGGCTCGACCTGGGCGCGGGCATCGCGGGGAGCGTGCTCCACGAGTTGGTCGTGGGGTTGTACGACTCCGTCGTG
This sequence comes from Streptomyces sp. NPDC004788, assembly GCF_053601115.1. NCBI lineage: Bacteria > Bacillati > Actinomycetota > Actinomycetes > Kitasatosporales > Streptomycetaceae > Streptomyces > Streptomyces sp. NPDC004788. Next base: position 12,889 of record NZ_JBSGBF010000134.1, on the reverse strand, counting down.
CCCAGGGAGCCGGAGCTGCCGGAGCCTCCGACCGCATAGACGCACACCCCCGTCTGGCCCAGCGGGCAGGGGGCCGCCACGGCCGCCAGAGCGGAGCGCGCGGTCCGCATCGGAGCGACCGTGCTCCAGGCGTTCGTCAGCGGGTTGTAGGACTGCACCACTGTCTGCGGCGTCTGGGTCTCCCCGGAGACGACCACGCCACCGATGACATAGAGGCAGGTGCCGGTCTGGCCGGGCGGGCAGGCGGCGCTCGCCGCTGCGGCGTAGCTCCGCGCCGTAGGCATCGGCGGCAGCGTGGACCAGGCGTTGGTGATCCGGTTGTACGACTCGGCCGAGGCCAGCTGTCCCGCCAGGGTCTCACCCCCCACGGTGTAGACGCAGACCCCGGTCTGGCCGGGCGGACAGGGGGCGGTTGCCGAGGCCACGGCAGCCCGCGCCGTCGGCATGCCCGGCAGCGTCGTCCAGATCGTGCCACCGGTGGCGGCGGCGGGCAGCATCGCGGCGAGGAGCGCCGCGGCGGCCAGGCCGACGGCCAGGGAGAGGCGGCTGCGCCACCTCTTCCGGGGCGTGGCCGGGGCTGGCGGTGTGGGCTGAGGTGGCACGAGCCTCCTCCTTCGGGCGAGGGGGACTTTCCCGCGAGTTGTCCCACGCCGCGCCGGTGACCCGGCCATCTACCGGTGAGTCACCCTCTCTCGGCCCTGGCGGCCTACGACGGCCGGAGTGAATCGCCGTGCGGCCGCGGACCGTGGCCGGGCGTCCGGTCACGCACGGCCCGCCGCCAGCTCCGTCAGGCGGGCGAGGACTCGGCCGCCTGAGGCGGATATGCCGTCGTGCTCCCACTCGTTGGTCACCCAGACGCGGGTGGCGCCGACCTCGCGTGCCGTGCGCAGGGAGAGGCCCGCGTCGACGTACATGTCGTCGTGGTAGACGATCGCGGCGAGGGGGATCTCGTTGGCGGCGAGGCGTCGCGGGTCGTAGAGCGGCGGCCAGTCCGTGCGGGCCGCCAGCAGGTCGGCGGCGTCGGCGAAGGGGCGCAGGCCCGCGATCTCGCGGAACATCCAGGGGTACATCATCTCGCCGGTGAGCAGCAGCGGGTCGGCGTCCGCGGCGAACTCGGGGAAGTCGGCGAGGGCGCGGGCGGCCGCCCAGTCGGTCGGGCCGGCGCCCTGCCCGTACAGCGTCTCCTGCAGGACGGCGAACAGCGGGTTGTCGGTGAAGCCGGTCAGGGTCATGACCTGGTGGAGGAAGGTGTCCGTGGGCGCGCCGTCCGGGTCCAGGGCCTCGTCGAGCAGCCAGTGCAGGCGCTCGAACCCGTCTCCCATGCCGAGGACGAGGCCGAGGGTACGCAGGCGGTGCGGGGTGAGCCGGTCGCCGTTCGGGAGGCGGGTGTCGGTGTCCGCGAGGTGGTCGGCGAGCCTGCGCAGACGGGGGGCGTCGTCGGGGTAGCGGGCGTAGAAGTCGAGGACGCGGTCGCGGACCCGGGGGTAGGTGCGGGCGTAGACGTCGTCGGCGGTGGCGGTGAGGCCGGGCAGGCCGCCGGCGACGTAGCAGGCGCGCAGGCCCTCGGGGGCCCGGGAGAGGTAGGTGAGGGTGAGGAAGCCGCCGTAGCTCTGGCCGAGCGTCTCCCACGGGGTGTCTCCGCAGAGGCGTCGGCGGATCAGTTCGGCGTCGGCGACGATCGCGTCGGCGCGGAAGTGCGCGAGGTGGGCGGCCAGTTGGCCAGGGTTCGCGAAGCGGGCCGCGGTGCGGGCGGTGACGGGGCTGGAGCGGCCGGTGCCGCGCTGGTCGAGGAGGAGCACGCGGTGGGTCTTCAGGGCGTGGTCGAGCCAGCCGGGTGAACCGGCCGAGGGACGGGGCGACTTTCCGCCGGGGCCGCCCTGGAGGTAGAGCAGCCAGGGCAGTTCCTCGTGCGCGCGAGCGGGGTCGGCGACCTCCCGGGCGAAGACCTCAAGGGTGGGGCCGTCCGGGTCGTGGTGGTCCAGGGGGACGGTGAAAATGTGGTCGGTGGTCGCGTACGCGCGGTTCATGGGCTCCTCGTGCGGCTCGGACACGGATGGATAACGGCATCCCCGACGGGTTGTCAGTGCAATTTCACATTACTATGTTACCGGTCACATTCCAGCCGCTCTCGGCTGTCCGACCGCACCGCACCCGGAGTGACCCACTCATGAACAAGCGCACGTGCACCACGCTGGCCACCGCCCTGGCGGCGGCCCTCACCCTCGGCGTCACCGCATGTTCCGGCGGGCACGGAGCCGCCGACGGCAAGGGCCGCGCGAACCCCGCCACCGCCAACAACGGCGCCACGGTCGGCGGGACCCCGCACAAGGGCGGCACCCTGGCCGTCCTGTCCGACCAGGACTTCACCCACCTCGACCCGGCCCGCAACTGGGTGATGCGCGACATGGACTTCGGCACCCGCCTGCTCTACCGCACCCTCGTCACCTACCGGGCCGAACCGGGCCCGAAGGGCGGCGAGCTGGTCCCCGACCTCGCCGAGGACCTGGGCACCTCCTCCAACGGGGCGAAGACCTGGACCTTCCGGCTGAAGAAGGGCCTGAAGTACGAGGACGGCACGCCGATCACCGCCCAGGACGTCAAGTACAACGTGGAGCGGTCCTTCTCCCCGGACCTGCCCGGTGGCGCCGACTACGCGGCCCGCTACCTCGCTGGAGCCGAGGGCTACCAGGGCCCGGCCCAGGGCAAGCACCTCGACTCGATCAAGACGCCCGACGACCACACGATCGTCTTCGAACTGCGCAAGCCCTTCGCGGAGTTCCCGTACGCCACGGTGCTGCCGACCTTCGCCCCGGTGCCCAAGTCGCAGGACAAGGGCCCGCAGTACGACAACCGCCCGTTCTCCTCGGGGCCGTACAAGATCGAGTCGTACGCCCGCGACAAGCAGCTCGTGCTGGTCCGCAACCCCCACTGGGACCCGGCGACGGACCAGGTCCGCAAGGCGTACCCGGACCGGATCGTGATGACCATGGGGCTCAAGGGCGGCCAGGTCGACGACCGGCTCATCGCGAGCTCGGGCGCCGACGCGTCCGCCGTGTCCTGGGGCAAGATGCGCCCGGAGTCCACTCCGAAGGTGCTCACCAGGCCGGAGGTCAAGGCGCGGCTGCTCGCCGAGTCCACCAGCTGCACCGAGATGGTGCAGATGCACACCGGCCGCGCGCCCTTCGACAACGTGAAGGTGCGTCAGGCGGTGCAGTACGCCCTCGACCGGCAGGCCGTCCTCACCGCCTCCGGCGGCCCCGCCCTCAACGACGTGGCCACCGCCCTCATGCCCGGCTCCCTCTTCGACGGGGGCAAGCAGCCCGACACGCTGAAGATCCCGCTCACCGGTGACGTGGAGAAGGCGAAGCGGCTGCTGAAGGAGGCGGGCAAGCCCGACGGCTTCGCCACCAGCATCACCGTCTCCAACGGCCGCAAGGCGGTCGGCGAGGCCATCCAGGAGTCGCTCGGTCGCGTCGGCATCAAGGTCACCATCGAGACCGTCGATCCCTCCGCGTTCTACGACACGATCGGCGACACCAAGAACCGCACCGACCTCGTCTACACCGGCTGGTGTCCGGACTACCCCTCCGGCTCGACCTTCCTGCCCTTCGTCTTCGACGGCCGCTACATCAAGGAGAAGGGCAACTCCGGCAACCACTCGCTCTTCCGCGACAAGGCGACCATGCGGCGCATGGACGAGATCGCCGCCATGACCGACTCGGCGCAGGCCAACAAGGCGTGGCAGGAGCTGGACGGGGAGATCCTCGCCAAGGCCCCGACGGCGCCCACCGTCATCGAGCGCATGCCGCTGCTGCTCGGCACCAACATCGCCGGCGCCTTCGGCCACACGTCGTTCGGCGGAGCGATCGACTACGCGACGGTCGGCCTCAAGGACCCCGCCAAGAGCGGAAGCTGAGGGCCCGTCACCATGGCCGACATCAAACCCGACAGCAACTCCGTCACCAAGCCAGACACCAACTCCGACACCAAGCCCGACACCGAGTCCGTCACCAAGCCCGACACCGAGTCCGTCACCAACGGCGTCACCAACTCCAAGCCCACCACCGCCTCCCCGGCCCCGCGCGCGGGCCGCGGCCCCTGGCAGCTCGCCCGCGCGGAACTGCGCCGCCGCCCCTCCGTGAAGGTCTCCTTCGTCGTGGTCGCGTTCTTCGTGATCATGGCCGTGGCCGCCCCGCTGCTCAGCGCGCTGGGCGGCTGGTCGCCCGAGGAGTTCGACAAGAGCGCCGTCGATCCGTATCTGGGCGGACTGCCGGTCGGCCCGCTCGGCGGCGTCTCGGCCGAGCACTGGCTCGGCGTCGAGCCCGTCACCGGCCGCGACCTGTTCGCCCGGGTCGTGCACGGCGCCCAGGTCTCCCTGCTCATCGCGTTCACCGCGACGGCCATCGTCGTCGTCGCCGGGACGGCGGCCGGGATCACGGCCGGCTACTTCGGCGGCCGCACCGACACCGTGCTCTCCCGGCTGATGGACCTCACCATGTCCTTCCCCTCCCTCATCTTCATGATCGCCATGATGTCGGTGGCCCGGGACGTCAACCGGATCGTGCTCATGACCCTGGTCATCGGCCTCTTCGGCTGGCCCGGCATCGCCCGCGTCGTCCGCGGCCAGACGCTCTCGCTCAAACACCGCGAGTACGTCGACGCCGCCCGCGTCGGCGGCTCCGGCCCCTGGCGGATCCTCACCCGGGACATCCTCCCGGGCGTCGCCGGACCGGTCATCGCCTACACCACCCTGATCATCCCCGGGATGATCGCCACCGAGGCGGCCCTCAGCTATCTGGGCGTCGGCGTCCGGCCGCCCACCCCGTCGTGGGGCCAGATGATCGCCGAGAGCGTCGCCTTCTACGACACGGATCCCATGTACTTCCTCGTGCCGAGCCTCTGCCTCTTCCTCACGGTGCTCGCGTTCACGCTGCTCGGCGACGCGCTGCGCGACATCCTCGACCCGAGGGGAAGCCGCTCGTGATCCTCTACCTCGGCCGCCGGCTGCTCGGCATCGCCGGCGTCCTGCTGGCCATCGCCGCCGTCACCTTCACCATCTTCTACGTGCTGCCCTCCGACCCCGCCGCCGCGGCCTGCGGCAAGTCGTGCAGCGCCGAACGCCTGGAGGCGATCCGCGCCCACATGGGCCTGGACCAGCCGCTGTGGCGCCAGTTCGCCGACTTCGTCAGCGGCATCTTCACCGGCCGCACCATGGGCAGCGGCCAGTACGCCCTGCGCTGCGACTTCCCCTGCCTCGGCTACTCGTACGAGAACAGCCAGCCCGTCTGGGACCTGCTCGTCGACCGCTTCCCCGTCTCCGCCTCGCTCGCCGTCGGCGCGGCGGCGATCTGGCTGCTCCTCGGACTCTCCGCGGGCGTCGTGGCGGCGCTGCGCAAGGACACCCTGACCGACCGCGTCCTCATGGTCGGCGCGGTCGCCGCCGCCTCGCTGCCCGTCTACTTCACCTCGGTCATGCTGATCTACGGGGTGATCCGGACGGCCGGCCTGCTGCCCTACCCGCAGTACACGCCCTTCGGATCCGACCCGCTCGGCTGGGCGTCGAACCTGCTGCTGCCCTGGCTCGCGCTCGCGATCCTGTACGCGGCGATGTACGCGCGCCAGAGCCGCAGCTCGATGATCGAGACGATGGCGGAGCCGTACATCCGCACCGCCCGGGCCAAAGGCCTGCCCCGCCGCACGGTCGTCGTCAAACACGGGCTGCGCGCCGGGATGACACCGATCCTCACCATCTTCGGCATGGACCTCGGCGGACTGCTCGCCGGCGCCGTGATCACCGAGTCGATCTTCGGGCTCCCCGGCATCGGCCGGCTCTTCTACGGTGCCCTGTCCACCGGCGACCAGCCCGTCATCCTCGGCGTCACCCTGCTCGCCGCGACCTTCATCGTCGTCGCCAACCTGGCCGTCGACCTGCTGTACGCCGTCGTCGACCCGCGAGTGAGGTACTGATGACCGACACCGCATCGCGGCTCGCCCCACCGCTGCTCTCCGTCCGGGACCTGACCGTCACCTTCCCGACGCCGCGCGGCCCCGTCCGGGCCGTGGACGCGCTCTCCTTCGACGTGTCGCCCGGCCGCACGCTGGGCATCGTCGGCGAGTCCGGCTCCGGGAAGTCCGTGACCTCGCTCGCCGTCATGGGGCTGCACACCGGCGCCGCCGTCACCGGTTCCATCACGCTGGCCGGCCGGGAACTCGTCGGACTGGCCGAGCGCGAGCTGAACCGGCTGCGCGGCCGGCGGATGGCGATGATCTTCCAGGACCCGCTCTCCAGCCTCCACCCGTACTACACCGTCGGGGAGCAGATCGCCGAGCACCACCGGGTGCACTTCGGCAGCGGCCGCAGGGCCGCCCGTGAGCGGGCGGTCGAGGCGCTCGCCGAGGTCGGCATCCCCGAGCCGCGCCGCCGGGCCGGGGAGTACCCGCACCAGTTCTCCGGCGGCATGCGCCAGCGCGTGATGATCGCCATGGCGCTCGCCTGCGAGCCGGAACTCCTCATCGCCGACGAGCCCACCACCGCCCTGGACGTCACCGTCCAGGCCCAGATCCTGGAACTGATCGCCCGGATCCAGGAGGAGCGCGGCCTCGCCGTCGTCATGATCACCCACGATCTGGGGGTCGTGGCCCGGGTGGCCCACGACGTCCTGGTGATGTACGGCGGCCGGGCGGCCGAACAGGCGCCGGTGGACGCCCTGTTCGCCACGCCGGCCCACCCGTACACCCGGGGGCTGCTCGACTCGCTGCCGCGCCTGGACGACCGGGACGACCTCCCGCTGCGGGCGATCCCCGGCAGCCCGCCCTCCCTGCTCGACCCCGCGCCGGGCTGTGTGTTCGCCCCGCGCTGTCCGCGGGCGGCCGCGGCCGCGCAGGACGAGCGCGCCCGCTGCGAGACCGAGCGCCCCGCGCTCGGCGGCCCGGACGCACATCCGGCCGCCTGCCACTTCCCCGCGTACGAAGGCGTCGCCCCATGAGCCCCACGAGCACTCCGAAAACGGAACCCCTCCTCTCTGTCAGGGAGTTGACGACCACCTTCCCCGGCAGGCGGCGCGCGGCCCCGGTCCGGGCCGTCGACGGCGTCAGCTTCGACATAGCGGCCGGCGAGACGCTCGGCCTGGTGGGCGAGTCCGGCTGCGGCAAGTCCACCACCGGGCGCACGATCGTCCGCCTCCTGGAGCCGTCCGCCGGGTCCGTCGTCTACGACGGCCGTGACATCGCCCATCTGTCGCAGCGCGAGCTGAAGCCGCTCCGCAAGGACCTCCAGATGGTGTTCCAGGACCCGCACTCCTCCCTCAACCCCCGCCAGACGGTGGCCCGGATCATCTCCGATCCCCTGATGGTGCACGGCACTCCGGCGGCCGCGGCCCGCGCGCGGGCCGCGGAGCTGATGGAGCTGGTCGGCCTCATCCCGGAACACCTCGACCGCTACCCGCACGAGTTCTCCGGCGGTCAGGCGCAGCGCATCGGCATCGCCCGGGCCCTGGCCACCGGCCCGCGGCTCGTCATCGCCGACGAGCCGGTCTCCGCCCTCGACGTCTCCGTGCAGGCCCAGATCGTCAACCTGATGGAGCGCCTCCAGCGCGAACTCGGCCTCGCCTACCTCTTCATCGCCCACGACCTGTCCGTCGTCAAGCGGGTCTGCGACCGGGTCGCCGTGATGTACCTCGGCCGGATCGTGGAGATCGGGGACAAGGAACGCGTGTACGACGCGCCCGCGCACCCGTACACGCGGGCCCTGCTGTCCGCGGTCCCGTTGCCCGACCCGGTCGCCGAGCGGACCCGGGAGCGGATCACCCTGCTCGGCGACCCGCCGAGCCCGGCCGCTCCGCCGCCCGGCTGCACCTTCCATCCGCGCTGTCCGAAGGCGCAGGCGATCTGCCGCAGCGAGGCTCCGCTGCTGCGGATCGGCGCTCCGGGGGAGGCGCGTGAGGTGGCCTGTCACTTCCCCGAGGCCGCCTGACGCGGGGTTGTGCCCCGGGACCGGCGTCCGGTCCCGGGGCACAACCCTTCTCGTGCGTCTACCGCTTGGTGACGCGCACGGTCTCCCCGTATCCGTCGGCGCCGAGCACCTCGATGCGCACTCCGGCCGTCGCGTCGGTGTAGGACTGGCCGGTCCAGAAGGGGGCGTCGTCCAGCGGCCGGCAGCCGGCCGCCGGGGTGGCGTCCGGCTTCGCGTCGACGACCTGTACGGGGCCCTGGCCGGTCTCGACGGAGCTGTCGACCTTGTAGACCAGCGCGCCGGTCGAGCAGACGCCGCCGTCGGCCTGGACCGCCCGCCTCGACTCGACGACGTAGGCGGTGGTGGGGCCGGTGCGGACGACCGCCATCTTGGTGCCGCTGCCGTACTCGACGGCGGTCAGGTGCACGGTGTCGCTGCCCGCCGAGGCCCGGCACACGACCTGGTCGTCCGTGGTCCAGCCGAGCTTCCAGGACTGCCAGGCGAAGTACTGCGACCCGGGCCCGCTGATGAGCCCCATCACGTCCCAGCCGGCGACGTAGCGGTGGACGTCGGTGCCGCTGAAGGCGTACAGGTCGGGAAGCCCGAAGGTGTGGCCGGTCTCGTGGGCGACCAGCTTGGGCCCCCAGTGCCACATGTCCTGCCCGAAGGTCACGGCCCACTTCAGCAGGGTGCCGTCGGCGCGGACGCCGCCGGCGGTTCCCGGGTCGTGGATGTAGGTGGGTGTGAAGGAGATCGCCGAGGCGTTCCGCGTCGGGACGACGTACACCATGTCGTAGCGGGAGAAGTCGACGTACGGATCCGCCGCCGCGACCGCGTCCCTGATGTACGCCTCGTGGGCCTCGTAGGTCAGTCCGCGAGCGAAGCCGTAGTCGGTGGAGGCGTGCGGCATCCGCATCCACTGGCGGTGCTGGCTGATGGCGAGCCAGACCTTGCCGTAGGAGGCGTTCCACAGCCAGTCGGCGCCCGGCGTGATCTGGGCCGCGTCGTCGGCGGGGGCTTCGGTGGCCGGCGCGTCGGGGAAGTCGACGAAGATCATGCCGACCCGGACGGTGCCGGCGGGGCGCCGGAAGACGGACCAGTCGGTGTCGTGCCCCTCGTCCGTCCAGCCGGTGGTGCCGCGCAGGGCGCAGGCGGAGGCCGGGTCGGCCGTGGTGGTGGCGGCGCGGGCCGGGTGGAGGCCGGCCAGGACCAGCAGCAGAATGGCGAGCAAGGGGGCCCAGAGCGCGGCGCGTTGACGTGTCCTCACGCGACCTTTCCTCTCGTTGAGTTGGGGCAGCTGATGTATGCCGTGTGACATTTCACATAGCTTGGAGGGGCGGGAGGGTGTCCGAAAGCCGTCGCCGGTCCATAACATCCGCGCCATGGACCTGGAGGTACGCCATCTGCGCGTGGTGTGCGCGATCGCCGAGGCGGGCAGCCTCACCCGCGCCGCCGCCGCTCTCGGGACGACCCAGCCCGGACTCAGCGCACAGCTGCGCCGCATCGAGGCGATGCTGGGCGGAGTGCTGTTCGCCCGGGGCCGGGCCGGGGTCGTCGCCACCCCTTTCGGCGAGCTGGTGCTCGACCGGGCCCGCGCCGTCCTCCCCGGCGTCGACGGTCTGATCGCCGACACCGCCCGGATGGCCCGCCGGATGTCGGCCTGCGACCGCGTCCGCATCGGCTCGGTCGGCGCACCCCTGCTCGGCCGACTGGTCCTGGCCGTCAAGGCGCTGCTGCCGGAGGCCGAGGTGACGGCGCGCTGTCAGCACTCCCCCGTCACGCTCCTCGACGAGCTGGCCGCGGACCGGCTGGAGGCGGCGGTCCTCGGCGACCATCCCGGCCGGCGGCTGCCGCACCGCGACGGTGTGGTGCTCCACCCCCTCGCCACCGAACCGGTCTTCGCCCTGCTGCCGGCCGCTCATCCGCTGGCGCGCCTCGACGAGGTCCCGCTGGCCGCGCTCCTGGAAGAGGACTGGGCGGTGCCCCGGCCGGACGGCGACGGGACCCGCGAGTACTGGTCGTCGGAGTGCGCGGCGGCCGGGCGGCGCCCGTACGCGCCCTACGAAGCGGAGGGACGCCCGCTGGTCGAGCTGGTCCGCGCGGGTCTGGCGGTCAGCCTCTGCCAGGCCACCTTCGTCGAGGTCCCGGGCACCGCCGTACGCCCCCTGGCCGGAAGCCCGCTCTGGTACCGCCACGTGCTGGCCTGGCACCGCGACGGCCCGCTCGCGCGCCACCGCGACGAGATCCTGCGCAGGCTCACCGCCGGTTACGAGGAGACGTGCGCCGCCGCCCCGGCGTACGCGCGGTGGCGGGCCCGGCAGCCGCTACGGACCGGCAAACCGCAGCGAGACCCACAGGGCGACGGTGGCGGCGAGGAGGGCGGCCGGGACCGTGAGCAGGCCCAGGAGGGTGAACTCCTTCAGCGCGATCTCGTGGTCGTGGCGGTGGGCGATGCGCCGCCACAGCAGGGTGGCCAGGGAGCCGGCGTAGGTGAGGTTGGGGCCGATGTTGACGCCGAGGAGCACGGCCAGGACCGCGCCCGGTCCTGACGGCGCGGCCAGCGGGACGAGGGCGAGGACGGCGGGCAGGTTGTTGATCAGGTTCGCCAGCAGGGCGGCGAGCGCGGCCGTGCCGAGCAGGGCGGGCAGCGAGGCGCCGTCCGGCACCAGCCGGCCGAGGGCGTGGCCGAGTCCGTGGTCGACCACCGCCCGTACGACGACGCCGAGGGCGAGGACGAAGGCGAGGAACGGCAGGGCCGCGGAGCGCGCGACCGCGGCCGGGGTGGTGTGCCGCCGGACCAGCGCGCGTACCGCGAGGACCGTCGCGCCGGCCGCGGCGACCCAGGCGGGGTCGATGCCGAGCGCGGAGGCGACGGCGAAGCCGCCCAGCGTCGCGGCCACGGTGACGAGCGCGAACAGCGGCAGCTCCGGCGGCTCGTCGGGCTCCGTCGGCGCGGCGACCGCGTCGAGGTCGGCGGCGAAGAAACGGCGGAAGACCGCGTACTCGACGGCGACGGCGGCCAGCCACGGCAGCGTCATCAGCAGCGCGAAGCGGGTGAAGGTCAGCCCAGCGGCGGCGAAGGCGAGCAGGTTCGTCAGGTTCGACACCGGCAGGAGCAGCGACGCCGTGTTCGACAGGTGGGCGCTCGCGTAGACGTGCGGCTTCGGCCGGGCGCCCATGCGGGCGGCGGTGGCGAAGACCACCGGGGTCAGCAGGACCACCGTCGCGTCGAGGCTCAGCGCGGCCGTGATCACGGAAGCCAGCGCGAAGACCGCCCCGAGCAGCCGTCGCGGCCGCCGGTGGGCCCAGCGGGCCATCCAGGTCCCGCAGGCGTGGAAGAGCCCCTCGTCGTCACAGAGCTTGGCCAGCACCAGCACCGCGGCCAGAAACCCGATCACCGGCCCGAGCCGGGCCGTCTCCTCCCGCACCGCATCCGGCGGGATGGCGCCGGTGGCCACCACCACGGCGGCGGCGGGCACCGCGAAGGCCGCCTCCGGCCAGCCGAAGGGACGGATGACGGCGCACACCAGCACCACGACCAGCGCGGCGACGGACAGGGATTCGAACAGCACGCGCTCCATCATCCGGACCGGGCCGGCGGCCCGGGCGGGCACCCCCCCTGGCACGGCGCCCGGGGCGTGCCCGACCGGCCACTTCGCGGGCAGTCTTCCGCAGTACGGGCCGCAGGCCGAAGGCGTCCGGGTACATCAGCACCGGGTGCCGCTCGCCGTCGTCGGGGAAGGCGGCGAACGCGTCGGCCTGGCCGTCCGCGGTGGGGACCAGCAGAGTCTTGGTGGGATCTCCTGTCGTCGTCGGTGCCGGGCTCATCGTCGACGCGACGGAGGCGGGGCCCGCGCGGCAGCGCGCGGCCCTCGACCGGACAGCGGGCCCGCACCGGCCCGCACGGCGCTCAGCGGAGCACCGGGGCACCGATCCGTGTGTGGCGCGAGGCCGTCCCGGTGGTCATCCCCTCGACCTAGTCCACCGGACGAGTCCGACACGAGCGCCCCCGGTCCGCACCGCGGACCCGCTCCCGCAGCAGCGCGCCGAGGCCCGCCCGGTCCCGCACGAGGGTGAAGTGGCCGCCGGGGACGGCCCGTTGCTCGAACACACCGCGGGTGTGCAGCGACCACTGGCCGGCCTCCTCGGGCGTCACCAGCGGGTCGTCGTCCCCCACGACAGCCAGTACGGGGCAGGTCAGCCGGGCCGGGGACGGTACGCGCCGGTACGTCTGGACCGCCCGGTAGTCGCCGCGGACGGCCGGCAGGATCAGCCGCAGGAACCGTTCGTCCGCGAGCAAGGCGGCATGGGTGCCGCCGAGTTCGCGCAGCGAGGCCACCAGCTCGTCGTCCGAGTGGGGGCGGACCCGGCTCGGTCGGTGCAGGTGCGGGGCGCCGCGTCCCGAGACGATCAGCCCGGCGACCGGGACGCCGCGCGTCTGGAGCCGCTCCGCGGTCTCGAACGCCACGAGCGCGCCCATGCTGTGCCCGAACAGCACCAACGGCCGCCCGTCGGCGGCGGCGACGGCGACGGCGGCGAGCGCGTCGGCGGCGTGATCGGCGAGCACGGTCAGCTCCGTGACCGCCGGTTCCTCCCGGCGGTCCTGCCGCCCCGGGTACTGGACGGCGACGAGCTCGGCGTCGCCGTCCCGGGCCAGATCACGAGCGACGGCCCGGAACAGCCCGGCCGCGCCGCCGGCGTGCGGGAAGCAGACCAGTCGGACGCGCGCGCCCGGCGCGGGATGGAAGGTCCTGAGCCAGTCCTGGCCGGCGGTCCGTGTCGCGGTCATGGGGTGGTGACGTCCCTTTCGTGGTGCGGCAGCGGGGCAGGTGGGCGCCGCCGGCCGCGGCGATTCGTAACCGGCCGACGGCGGAAGCGACACCGCCGGCCGGACGGGCCGCCGTGCCGTCCGGGTGCCGGGCCGCCGGGCCGTCCGGC
>NZ_JBSGBF010000133.1:0-18048 GCF_053601115.1 Streptomyces sp. NPDC004788 | reverse complement strand
GTGCATGGCCCGGCGCCGCCCGGCCCGGCAGCGGTGCGCCCGGCGCCTGGCCGGGAGCCGCCAGCCCCGCGGCCTCCGCGGCGCCCGCGCCCGTCCCCGCGCCCGCCCCGCAGGCCCAGGCCCCGGCACCCGCACCCCAGCAGCCCGCCGCCGCCTCCGGCGACATGGCCGCCGGTGCCGCCCAGGTGCGGAACATGTGGCCGCAGATCCTGGAGGCGGTCAAGAACCGCCGCCGCTTCACCTGGATCCTGCTCTCGCAGAACGCGCAGGTCGCGGGCTTCGACGGCACCACCCTCCAGCTCGGCTTCCTCAACGCGGGCGCCCGGGACAACTTCGCGAGCAGCGGCAGCGAGGAGGTCCTGAAGGCGGCCCTGGCCGAGCAGTTCAACGTGCACTGGAAGTTCGAGGCGATCGTCGACCCCTCGGGCGGCGCCAACCCGCCCCCGGCCGCCGGAGGCTTCGGTGGCGGTGGCGGTGGCGCTGGCGGTGGTGGCGGCTTCGGCGGCGGCTTCGGCGGCGGCCGCCCGTCCGCCCCCGCCCCGGCGCGTACGCCCGCCCCGGCGCCCGCGCCCGTACAGGCACCGCCCGCGCAGTACGCCCCGGCCCCGCAGGCCCCGGCGCCCGCGCCCGCCCCGGCTCCGGCCCCCGCGCCCGCGCCCGCGTCCGTGCAGGCCCCGCCCCCGGTCGCGCCCGAGGACGACGTGCCGGAGGAGGACGATCCGGACCTCGTGGACTCGGCGCTGTCCGGTCACGAGCTGATCGTGCGCGAGCTCGGGGCGACGGTCCTGGAGGAATACACGAACGAGTAGCCGCGTCTCGCTCGGTGGCCCGCACAAGGGTCACCCGGCCACGCGGGCTACCCTGGCTGGCGTGAAGGTCCTCGTCATCGGCGGCGGCGCCCGCGAACACGCCCTGTGCCGCTCCCTCTCCCTCGATCCCGACGTCACCGCTCTGCACTGCGCGCCCGGCAACGCCGGAATCGCCGAGGTCGCCGAGCTCCACCCGGTCGACCAGCTCGACGGCGCCGCCGTCGCCGCGCTCGCCACCGAGCTCGGCGCCGACCTGGTCGTCGTCGGCCCGGAGGCCCCGCTGGTCGCCGGTGTCGCCGACGCCGTGCGCGCCGCCGGCATCCCGGTCTTCGGCCCGTCGCGGGAGGCGGCGCAGCTGGAGGGCTCCAAGGCGTTCGCCAAGGACGTCATGGCCGGCGCCAACGTGCCGACCGCCCGCAGCTACGTCTGCACCACCCCGGAGGAGATCGACGAGGCGCTGGACGCCTTCGGTGCCCCGTACGTGGTCAAGGACGACGGTCTCGCGGCCGGCAAGGGCGTCGTCGTGACCGACGACCTCGCCACCGCCCGCGAGCACGCGCTCTCCTGCGAGCGCGTGGTCATCGAGGAGTTCCTGGACGGCCCCGAGGTCTCCCTCTTCGCGATCACCGACGGCGTCACCGTCCTCCCGCTGCGGCCCGCGCAGGACTTCAAGCGCGCGCTCGACGGCGACGAGGGCCCGAACACCGGCGGCATGGGCGCCTACTCGCCGCTGCCGTGGGCCGACGCCGGCCTGGTCGACGAGGTCCTCGCGACCGTGCTGCAGCCCACCGTGGACGAGCTGCGCCGCCGCGGCACCCCGTTCTCGGGCCTGCTCTACGCGGGTCTGGCGATCACCAGCCGCGGTGTGCGGGTGATCGAGTTCAACGCCCGCTTCGGCGACCCGGAGACCCAGGTCGTCCTGGCGCGCCTCAAGACCCCGCTGGCCGGCGTGCTGCTGAACGCCGCCAACGGCACCCTCGCCGACCAGGAGCCGCTCCGCTGGAGCGACGACGCCGCCGTCACCGTGGTCGTGGCCTCCCACAACTACCCGGGCACCCCGCGCACCGGCGACCCGATCGAGGGCCTGGCCGAGGTCGCGGAGAAGGACGCGCCGCACGCGTACGTCCTGCACGCCGGTACGAAGCGGGACGGCGACAGCATCGTGAGCGCGGGCGGCCGGGTGCTCTCGGTCACCGCCACCGGTTCGGACCTGACCGAGGCCCGCGAGCGCGCCTACGCGGCGGTCGGCCGTATCCGCCTTGACGGTTCCCAGCACCGTACGGACATCGCCGAGAAGGCCGCGCGGGGCTGACACCCGGCCCCCTTCCCGGTCCGTTCCCGGTCTCCTCGCAGTGCCCAAGGGCGCGGCGGCGCAGTCAACCGCACCGCCGCGCCTTCGTCATCACCTTTGCCCAAAGCCATTCCATCGAGTGACGGCTCCGCCATACGGATGACGCCCGCCGAAGCCCCAACTAGGGTGCGGCGAAGGCGATCCGGCGTTGCCCGGCCGTTTCTCCGGCACTTGGCCCACCGACATTGCGTTGTCAGTGGCGGGTGCCACAGTGGGTGGAGTGAGCAACACCGCCACGGGCCACATGGGCCGTCCCGACGAGGGCAGGAGGGGGTGATGTACGGCGTGACCAGCACCGGTTCAGCGGCCGGCGACGAGCTGGGCGCGCGCGCCGCGCGGGTCCGGGCCCTCGCCGTGCTGCGGGTCCGCGGCAGGGCTCTCGGCCTCGCGGTGTTCCCCGCCGCCGTGGCCGTCGTCCTGTACGCGGGCGGGGTGACCGGCCACTTCACCGGCGCCGGCTGGGACGCCGCGCGCGGGGTGGTGACCGCCCTCGCCGTGGGCGTCCTGCTCGTGGCCGCGGCCGTCGCGCTCGTCGTGGCCCGCGCCAGGCCGGCCGTGACACCGACGGTGGAGCTGGCCGAGAGCTCGGCCCCCGACCTCTACCGCCTCGTGCGCGACCTCGCCGACCGGCTCGGCGTGCCCGCGCCCTCCGCGATAGCCCTGACGCCGGACTGCGACAGCTGGCTGGAGGACCGCTCGCACCGGGCCCACGGCCTGCACCGCACCGGCGACGCGCCCGTCCTCGTCATCGGCTCGCCCTTCCTGTGGTGGATGCGCGTCGGCGAGCTGCGCGCCGTCCTCGCGCCCGTCGTGGCCGGCACGGGCCCGGCGGCGCACCCCGACATAGCCGCCGCCCGGCGCTTCGTCCGCGGCCTGGACGCGGCGGTGGCCGTGCCCCGGAGCCCCGGCCTCGACCCGGTCCGCAGGATCGGCGCGCAGGGCGTCGGCCGGATAGCCCGGGTGCTGCTGCAGAGCTGCCGGGGCCACGCCGCCGAGATGGAGCGCGGTGTCGCCGCGGCCGGCTCGGAGCGCGCCCAGGCCGTCGACTACGGGGTGCGGATCGTCGCCCAGGAACAGGTCGGCCTCGCCTACGCGGGCTGGGACCGCCTGCTCACCCGGGTCGCGCTGCCCGCCTGGCGGATGGGCCGCTGGCCCGCCCACCTGGACGCCGGTGTGGTCTCCGCGCTCACCGAGCTGTCCCGCCGCGACCGGCTCGCCGAGGGCTTCACGTCCCGGCTCGGCGAGCGCCCCGCCTGCGACCTCCTGGAGGAGCCCGGCGCGGTCGACGAGGCCACCTCGCTGCTCGCCGCCCGCCTCTTCCACGGCGTCCCGGCGGAGCCCGGCCCGGACTGGGCCCGGGTGGAGTGGAGCGCGTACGCGGAGGAGGTCGTCGACCGGAAGTGGCGCGCCGACGCGGCCCGCCTCCACCACGTCCTGGACCGTCTCGGCGCGGCCGCCGCGGACGCGGAGCCGGAGACCCGGCCCAAGCGCGCGGCCGACCATGACCCCGCCGCCGACGGCCCCACCATCTCGCGGATCATCGCCCACCTGGCCGCGCCGCAGACCGGCGCCGCCGACTCCCTCGCCGCCGCGCTCACCGCGCAGAACGCCCGCGACGAGGCGCAGCGGCCGGCCGCCGCGCCGGCGGCCGAGGGGCCGGACGGGACGGCGCCGCTCTTCCCGCTGCAGGCGCCCCGGAGCGGGCGTGACCTGCTGGCCGACCACGTGGCGGCGATGGTGTGCTGTGCCGCCGTGGACACGACGGAGGCGGCGCCGGGGCTCGACTGGCTGGACGGGCCGGCGCTGTTCGTGGGCGGCGCGCGGTGCACGGACCTGACCGCGACGGTCCTCGCGCTGGTCGAGGACGGGGACCCGGAGCCGCTGCGGGCCTGGCTGGCCCGGACCGGAGTCCGCCCCGAGAAGCCCGTCCGCCTGATCTGACCTCACCGCCCCAGCCGGAAGGCTGTCTTCCACCTTCGTCAATTCACGACGAAGGGTGACGGAGTGCGTGCGTTATGTGATGTGCTGGAGACCGGCACTGACAGAGGCAGTATCCAGCGGCACTGACCAGCCGACCATCCGACCAACCGACCAGACGGGCAGACGGAAGAGTCACCGCCGGGGGAGTCGAGGGAGGGACGCACCATGGGGGCGGAGCAGATCAGGCGATGGGAGTCGGGCGCGCTCGCCCACGCGGTCTCGGACCCGTTCGGCCAGGGCCCGCTGCCCTGGCTGCGCGGTTCGGACAACTACTTCGACGACACCGGCCAGATGGTCCCCTGGTACGCGGACGAGACCCTGGCGCGCGGCGGCGCCGGCGGCCCCCGTACGGCCGACGACGTGCACGGCCAGATCAAGGGCTTCGTGTCCGGCGCGGCCGTGGCGCCGGGCGAGGCGATCGACTTCCACATCACCGTGGACCCGCCCCAGCAGTTCTCGGTCGACATCTACCGGATCGGGCACTACGGCGGCGACGGCGCCGCCAAGATCACCACCAGTCCGCGGCTCTCCGGCATCGTCCAGCCGGCCCCGCTGACCGCCGACCGGACCGTCTCCTGTCACCACTGGTGGCAGTCCTGGCGGCTGCAGGTCCCGTCGTACTGGTCGATCGGCGCGTACGTCGCCGTGCTCACGACCGTCGGCGGCTACCGCTCCCACATCCCCTTCACGGTCCGCGACAACCACCCGGCCGACCTGCTCCTCGTCCTGCCGGACGTGACCTGGCAGGCGTACAACCTCTATCCGGAGGACGGCCACACCGGCGCCAGCCTCTACCACGCCTGGGACGAGGAGGGCCGGCTGCTCGGCGAGGAGGAGGCCGCGGTCACCGTCTCCTTCGACCGCCCGTACGCGGGCGCGGGCCTGCCGCTGCACGTCGGCCACGCTTACGACTTCATCCGCTGGGCCGAGCGGTACGGCTACGACCTCGCGTACGCGGAGACCCGCGACCTGCACGCGGGCCGCGTCGACCCGAGCCGCTACCGGGGCCTGGTCTTCCCGGGCCACGACGAGTACTGGTCGGTGCCCATGCGCCGGACCGTCGAGCTCGCCCGCGACCAGGGCACCTCGCTCGTCTTCCTGTCCGCCAACACCATGTACTGGCAGGTGGAGCTCGGGCCGTCGCCGTCCGGCGCGCCGGACCGGCTGCTCACCTGCCGCAAGCGCCGCGGCCCGGGCCGCCCGGCGCTCTGGCGGGAGGTCGACCGGCCGGAGCAGCAGCTGCTCGGCATCCAGTACGCGGGCCGGGTGCCCGAACCGCACCCGCTGGTCGTACGGAACGCGGAACACTGGCTGTGGGAGGCCACCGGGGCGGGCGAGGGCGACGAGATCCCCGGCCTGGTCGCCGGCGAGGCCGACCGCTACTTCCCGCGCACCGCCCTCCCGGAGCACCAGGGCCGCATCCTGCTGGCCCACTCGCCCTACCGGGACGGCGAGGGCGCCCTGCGCCACCAGGAGACCAGCCTCTACCGCGCCCCGTCGGGGGCCTGGGTCTTCGCCTCGGGCACCTTCGCCTGGTCGCCGGCGCTGGACCGGCCGGGCCATGTGGACGTCCGCGTCCAGCGCGCCACCGCGAACCTGCTGGACCGCATCTGTAAGAGGGAGTGAGCGCGGGCTCACACGGCCCGGCGGCCGGGTCCGTCCGCATGTGCGAGAGAATCGGACACGCTCCTGGATCAACCTACGCGGAGGAACCGTGTCCGGATTCGTAGAAAAGCCCGAACCCGTCCAGGTACCGGGCCTGACCCATCTCCACACGGGCAAGGTCCGCGACCTGTACCGCGACGAGGCGGGCGACCTCGTCATGGTGGCGAGTGACCGCATGTCCGCGTACGACTGGGTGCTGCCGACCGAGATCCCCGACAAGGGCCGGGTGCTCACCCAGCTCTCCCTGTGGTGGTTCGACAAGCTCGCCGATCTGGTGCCCAACCACGTCCTGTCGACCGAGCTGCCCGCCGGCGCCCCCGCCGACTGGGCCGGCCGCACGCTGGTCTGCAAGTCGCTCAACATGGTCCCTGTCGAGTGCGTGGCCCGTGGCTACCTCACCGGCTCCGGCCTGCTCGAGTACGACGAGTCCCGCACGGTCTGCGGCCTCGCCCTGCCCGAGGGCCTGACCGACGGCTCCGAGCTGCCCGCGCCCATCTTCACCCCGGCGACCAAGGCCGCCGTCGGCGACCACGACGAGAACGTGTCGTACGAGGAGGTCGCCCGCCAGGTCGGCGCCGAGACGGCCGCGATGCTGCGCCAGACGACCCTCGCCGTCTACTCCCGGGCCCGTGACATCGCCCGTGAGCGCGGGATCATCCTGGCCGACACGAAGTTCGAGTTCGGCTTCGAGAGCACCCCGGAGGGCGAGCACCTGGTCATCGCCGACGAGGTCCTCACGCCGGACTCCTCGCGCTTCTGGCCGGCCGCCGAGTGGCAGCCGGGCCGTGCCCAGCCCTCGTACGACAAGCAGATCGTGCGGAACTGGCTGACCTCGCCGGCCTCCGGGTGGGACCGCAAGAGCGAGCAGCCGCCGCCGGCGCTGCCGCAGGAGGTCGTGGAGAAGACCCGCGCCAAGTACGTCGAGGCGTACGAGCTGCTGACCGGGAACACCTGGTCCTGATGTCCCGGACGGCTCCCCGTCGGGGAGCCGTGCCAGGGCACCGTGACGGAGAACGAGAAAGCCCCCGGTCGATTCGACCGGGGGCTTCTTCATGGAGCGGACGACGAGATTCGAACTCGCGACCCTCACCTTGGCAAGGTGATGCTCTACCAACTGAGCCACGTCCGCATGCGCCGTAGCGCGCTGCTAACTATACACAGTTTCCGAGGGGCGGATGACGGGGTTTTCCCGCTCCCGATCTGTGCCGCTGGTCACAGGAGAAGAGCGCGCTGGAAATGACGAAAGCCCCGGTTCCTGAGAACCGGGGCTTTCGCTCCCTGAGCGGACGACGAGATTCGAACTCGCGACCCTCACCTTGGCAAGGTGATGCTCTACCAACTGAGCCACGTCCGCATTGCTCCCGACCGGCTCTCACCGGGCGGTGCGTGCACCACTGTACCTGATCCACCGGAGTGGTCGGTAACCGTGGTGCAGAGAGCGGGTGACAGGGATTGCACACTGCGGCTTCCCTCTGGAAGAGGGCTGTTCTACTACTGAACTACACCCGCACGCTCTGCTGGGGGACTTGGCTTTTCGGCCTCGCCCCTCGGCGTGATCCACACTCTAGGGATCTTCGGGGGCGGAACGCAAATCCGGGTCCCGCGGCGCCCGGTGCCGGGTCAGCTCGCGGCCTGGAAGGCCTCGTAGATGCGCTTGGGGATGCGGCCGCGGGCCGGCACGTCCAGCTTGTTCGACTGGGCCCAGGCGCGGACCGCGGCGGGGTCGGGGGCGAGCGCGGTGTGCGTGTAGTCGGTCCTGGCGGGCTTCGCGGCCCGGCCCGGCTTCGCGTTGATCTTGCGGCCCGCGGTCAGGTAGGGGGCGAGAGCCTTGCGCAGTTTCTCTGCATTGGCGGGATTCAGGTCGATCTCGTACGTCTTCCCGTCGAGGCCGAACGAGACCGTTTCCGCCGCCTCTCCGCCGTCGATGTCGTCGAAGAGAGTGACCACCACACGCTGTGCCACGGATATCGGTCCTTTCCTGCGGATCGCCGTGTCCCGTCTGCGAGTTCACCGCTCTGACGTGCGGTGACGGCGTGCGGTGACGCCGATGCGACGGCTCTCCCGGGGCAATACCGTTGTTCCCCCGAGTGTCTCTGCATTCCCTTTGTACAGCCGCGGGCATCGCATTGTGAAGCCCAGCCAATTTGTTCCGCGTGTCTCGCCCGGCAGGTGATATTCCGCATGAATTCACCGGCCGGGCGTTTGGGGGCGCTTTGTAGGATCCTTCAGACCTCTACTCGCGTAGAATTTGGAGGCAGGTACGCTGATGGAACCGCCCACGCAACACACCACCGGGAGTGCCAGTGGCACGCGTCGTAGTCGACGTCATGCTCAAGCCGGAGATCCTCGACCCGCAGGGACAGGCGGTGCAGCGTGCACTGCCCCGCCTCGGTTTCGACGGGATCGCCGACGTCCGCCAGGGAAAGCGCTTCGAGCTGGAGGTGGAGGGACCGGTCGACGAGGCCGCCCTCGCCCGCATCCATGAGATGGCCGAAACCTTCCTTGCCAACACCGTGATCGAGGACTTCACCGTGAAGGTGGAGTCGTGACCGCACGCATCGGCGTCGTCACGTTCCCCGGAACGCTGGACGATCAGGACGCGCTGCGCGCCGCCCGCCTCGCGGGCGCCGAGCCCGTCTCGCTGTGGCACCGCGACAAGGACCTCAAGCAGGTCGACGCCGTGGTCCTCGCGGGCGGCTTCTCCTACGGCGACTACCTGCGGGCCGGAGCCATCTCCCGCTTCTCGCCGGTGATGGAGACGATCATCGAGCAGGCGAAGGCGGGCATGCCCGTCCTCGGCATCTGCAACGGCTTCCAGATCCTCACCGAAGCCCATCTGCTGCCGGGTGCCATGCTGCGCAACAACCACCTCCACTTCATCTGCCGCGACCAGAAGCTGCGGGTGGAGAACGCGGAGACCGCCTGGACCTCGGACTACACCGTGGGCCAGGAGATCGAGGTCCCGCTCAAGAACATGGACGGCCGGTACGTCGCCGACGAGCGCACGCTCGACGAGCTGGAGGCCGAGGGGCGGGTGGCCTTCCGCTACCTGGACGTGAACCCCAACGGCTCGCTGCGCGACATCGCGGGCATCACCAACGCCGCGGGCAACGTCGTGGGCCTCATGCCGCACCCCGAGCACGCCGTGGAGCCGCTGATCGGCACCGGCAAGACCGACGGGCTCGGATTCTTCACCTCGATCCTCAAGAAGCTGGTCAACGCCTGATGAGCCTCGACACCGTCAAGCACGCGAGCGAGACGCCGGACAGCGAGCAGCCCTGGAAGGAGCTCGGCCTCAAGGAGGACGAGTACGCGCGCATCCGCGAGATCCTCGGCCGCCGTCCCACCGGCGCCGAGCTCGCCATGTACTCCGTCATGTGGTCCGAGCACTGCTCCTACAAGAGCAGCAAGGTCCACCTGAAGCAGTTCGGCGAGAAGACCCCCGA
Organism: Streptomyces sp. NPDC004788; assembly: GCF_053601115.1. Taxonomy (NCBI): domain Bacteria; kingdom Bacillati; phylum Actinomycetota; class Actinomycetes; order Kitasatosporales; family Streptomycetaceae; genus Streptomyces; species Streptomyces sp. NPDC004788. Next base: position 8,797 of record NZ_JBSGBF010000133.1, on the reverse strand, counting down.
GAACGACGCCATGCTCGTCGGCATCGGCGAGAACGCGGGCGTCGTCGACGTCGGCCAGGGCTACGCGGTCACCTTCAAGGTCGAGTCGCACAACCACCCCAGCTACATCGAGCCCTACCAGGGCGCGGCCACCGGCGTCGGCGGCATCGTCCGCGACATCCTCGCCATGGGTGCCCGCCCGGTCGCCGTGGTCGACCCGCTGCGCTTCGGCGCCGCCGACCACCCCGACACCAAGCGCGTGCTGCCCGGCGTCGTCGCCGGCATCGGCGGCTACGGCAACTGCCTCGGCCTGCCGAACATCGGCGGCGAGGTCGTCTTCGACTCCTGCTACCAGGGCAACCCGCTCGTCAACGCCGGCTGCATCGGCGTGATGAAGCACGAGGACATCCACCTCGCCAAGGCCTCCGGCCCCGGCAACAAGGTCATCCTCTACGGCGCCCGCACCGGTGGCGACGGCATCGGCGGCGTCTCGGTCCTCGCGTCCGAGACCTTCGACGACACCAAGCCCACCAAGCGCCCCGCGGTCCAGGTCGGCGACCCGTTCCAGGAGAAGCTCCTCATCGAGTGCACCCTGGAGATCTTCCGGGAGAAGCTGGTCGCGGGCATCCAGGACCTCGGCGGCGCCGGCCTGTCCTGCGCCACCTCCGAGCTGGCCTCCGCCGGCACCGGCGGCATGCGGGTCGACCTGGAGAAGGTGCACCTGCGCGACGCGACGCTCTCGCCCGAGGAGATCCTCATGAGCGAGTCGCAGGAGCGCATGTGCGCGATCGTCGAGCCGCAGCACGTCGACCGCTTCCTGGAGATCTGCGAGAAGTGGGACGTCATCGCGGTCGTCATCGGTGAGGTGACGGACGGCGAGCGCCTGGAGATCTTCTGGCACGGTGAGCAGATCGTCGACGTCCCGCCGCGCACGGTGGCGCACGAGGGCCCGGTCTACCACCGGCCGTACGCGCGCCCCGAGTGGCAGGACGCCCTGCAGGCCGACGACGCCGGCAAGCTGGCCCGCCCGCAGTCCGGCGCCGAGCTGAAGGACCAGGTCCTCAAGCTGGTCGGCTCGCCGAACCAGGCCTCGAAGTCCTGGATCACCGACCAGTACGACCGCTTCGTGCAGGGCAACACCGTGCTCGCCCAGCCCGAGGACGCCGGCATGGTCCGCATCGACGAGGAGACCAACCTCGGCGTGGCCATGGCGACCGACGGCAACGGCCGGTACGCCAAGCTCGACCCGTACACCGGTGCCCAGCTCGCGCTGGCGGAGGCGTACCGCAACGTCGCCGCCTCCGGCGCCAAGCCGCTGGCGATCTCGGACTGCCTGAACTTCGGTTCGCCCGAGGACCCGGCCGTGATGTGGCAGTTCGCCGAGGCCACCCGTGGTCTCGCGGACGGCTGCCTCGCGCTCGGCACCCCGGTCACCGGCGGCAACGTGTCGCTGTACAACCAGACCGGTGACGTGGCCATCCACCCGACGCCCGTCGTGGCCGTCCTCGGTGTGATCGACGACGTCAACCGCCGCACCCCGATCGCCTTCGCGGAAGAGGGCCAGCTCCTCTACCTGCTCGGTGACACCAAGGAGGAGTTCGGCGGCTCGGCCTGGTCCGAGGTGATCCACCAGCACCTCGGCGGCATGCCGCCGGCCGTGGACCTCGACCGGGAGAAGCTGCTCGGCGAGATCCTGATCTCGGCCTCCCGCGACGGCATGATCGACGCGGCCCACGACCTGTCCGACGGCGGTCTGGTCCAGGCGGTCGTCGAGTCCTGCCTGCGCGGCGGCAACGGCGCGCGCCTGGTCGTGCCCGAGGGCCTGGACGCCTTCACCTTCCTCTTCAGCGAGTCGGCCGGCCGCGCGGTCGTGTCCGTCCCGCGCAGCGAGGAGCTCCGCTTCACCGACATGTGCGGTGCGCGGGGTCTGCCGGCGACCCGGATCGGTGTCGTCGACGGTGACACCGTGGACGTGCAGGGCGAGTTCAGCGTCTCCCTGGAGGAGCTGCGCGCCGCGCACGAGGCGCCGATCCCGGGCCTGCTGGCCTGATCGGTCCCCGTATCCGTACGGAGTGGAGCCCCCGTCCCGGCAAGGGCGGGGGCTCCGCCGTGTCCGTCAGTCGTCCAGCGAGTAGAAGGCGTCGAGTTCGGTGATGTCCTCGACGCACTCGTCGACGTCGGAGACCTTGTCGCCGATGATCGTGAAGAACATGGCGCCGCGCATCTCGATCCCGCGGTCGCCGTGCTCGGCGAACCACTTGTGGGTCGAGATCACATGGCCGCGCCCGTCGGGGTAGACGCCCTGCAGCTCGACCCGCATCGTGCCGCCGGTGTACTCGAACATCTCGCCGAACATGGCCAGGACGTTGTCCCGGCCCTTGAAGTGGCCGCCGAACCGGGTCGTGCCTGGTGCGTGGTGGGTGCAGTCGCTCGTCATGGTGGCCGCCAGCGCCTCCATGTCACCCTTGCTGAACGCTTCGTAGCCCCGGCGGATCAGGGCGGCATCGGGGTGCTCGTGATGGGTCATGGTCCCGTCGCCTGCTTTCGCTGCGAATGGCTCCGTTCCTTCCAGTCTCGGGGCTAGCCTCGGGCCATGCCACCCGCCAAGAAGCGCGCCGCCCGCACCCGCAGCTACGACCCCGTCAAGATCCGCGCCGCAGTGTCCGCCCAGTTCGGGCACGTACGGGACGCGGTCCTCGCGCTTCCGCCGGCGGCGCTGGACGGGCCGACCCGGCTCGGTGACTGGACGGTGCGCGACCTGGCCGGGCACATCGCGGCGGCGGTCGGCGCGGTGCCCGCGCTGCTCGCCCGGCCCGAGCCGGCGAAGCAGGAACTGGCGCTGCTCGACTGGCCGTTCGCGACCGCCGGTGCCGCCGAGCGGATCGACGAGCAGACCCGTGGGCTCGACACGGCCGACCTGGGCGCGCTGTACGAGCGGACGCGGGAGGCGTACGAGACGGCGCTCGCCCAGGCCGCGGACACCCGGCTGGTCCCGGTGAGCTTCGGTGCCATGACCCTCGCCGACGTCCTGGTGACCCGGATCGTCGAACTCGTCGTCCACACCGACGACCTGAGCGCCGCGACCGGCGTCACCATCCCGTACGACCGGCAGGCGCTCGCCGCCTGCACCCGGCTGCTGGCCGACGCGCTCGCCGTGCGGGCGCCCGGCGGCGCGGTGGAGGTGCGCGTGCCGCCCTTCGCGGTGGTGCAGTGCGTCGAGGGCCCCCGGCACACCCGCGGCACCCCGCCCAACGTCGTCGAGACCGACCCGCTGACCTGGATCCGCCTCGCGACCGGCCGCGCGGGCTGGGCGGCGGAGCTGGACGCGGCCCGGGTGAGCGCGAGCGGGGAGCGGGCGGACCTGTCGGGGCTGCTGCCGCTGATGGGCTGAGCGGCCCCGGCCGCCGGCCCGGAACCGTACGGCCGCGGGGTCCGTCCCACCGCCATGAAGAAGCCGCGTGCACTCGCAGGAACAGCCCTGACGCTCCTCCTCCCGGCCCTCGCGGCGTGCGGCGGTACGGGGCCGGGCGCGGGCACGCCCGACGTGCCCGTCGCGGGCACCCACTGGACGATCGGCGCGGTCACGGTCGACGGCGTCCGGTCGGCGGCTCCGTCCGGGGCCCTCATGGACTTCACGAAGGACGGCCGGGTCCAGGGCACGAGCGGCTGCAACGGCTTCGACGCCGCCGTCGCCGTGCACGGGGAATCGCTCACCGTGTCCGATCCGACCGTCACCGCGATGGGCTGCCCCGACGACCGGATGCGCTTCGAGGACGCCCTGCTCAAGGCCCTCAGGGGAGAGATCACCGCGAAGCTGAAGGGCGGTGCGCTCACCCTCACCTCGGCCGACGGGCGGCACCGCGTCGAGCTGACCGCCGAGCCCGCCACCCCGCTCCTCGGCACGGCCTGGACGGTGGACGCCCTGATCAGCGGTGACACCTCCACCTCCCTGCCGGCCGGCTCCGAGGGCAAGGCCCGGCTGGTCTTCGGCAAGGACGGCCGGCTCACCGGCAGCCTCGGCTGCAACCGGGTCTCCGCGCCCGCGAAGGCCGACGGGGCCACGATCACCCTGGGCGCGTTCCAGACGACCCGGATGATCTGCACGCCGGCGCAGATGGACCTGGAGACCAAGCTGTACGACGCCCTCGACAGCCCGCTCACCTACCGGATCGAGCACCGCACCCTGACCGTCACCGACGCCGACGGCCAGGGCTTCACGGCGAAGGCCGGCTAGCTCGCGGACGGCGCGGACGGTCCGTACGGGAGGAGCCCGGCGTCCGTCCGCTCCCAGGCGGCCTTCAGCTCGGCGAGCAGCGCCTGCTCGTCGGGGGCCCGGTCGGCCTGCTCGCGGGCGTCGGCGGCGAGGTGGAAGAGCTGGTCGCGCCCGCTCTTGCCCCGGTAGTACTTCCAGTCGCCGCGGCGCAGCGCGCGCTCCCCGCGCACCCGCCAGAAGAGGTCGCGTTCGCCGACCTCCGCGCCGCGCAGCAGGTAGGGGGCGAGGCTGGTGCCGTCGAGCGGGTAGGCCGGGTGGGGGCGGGCGCCGCCGATGTCGAGGAGGGTGGCGGTCCAGTCGGGCGAGTAGACGGGGACGTCGCTGACCTGGCCGCCGTCGATCCGGGCGGGCCAGCGCAGGATCGACGGCACGCGGATGCCGCCCTCCAGGAGGGAGGCCTTGTTGCCGGAGAGGGGCCAGTTGTACGAGAAGCGCTCGCCGCCGTTGTCGCTGCCGAAGAAGACGAGGGTGTCGCGCTCGCGGCCGGCCCGCTTGAGCGCGGCGAGGACCTGGCCGACGGAGCGGTCGAGGTCCTCGACCATTTCCTTGTACTTCTCGATCGAGCCGCCGTCCTGGTGCCAGAGCGCGGAGCGGTCGCCGGCCTTGATCCGGCGGACGATCTCGGCGCTCTCCGCCTCGTCGCCGTCGGCGATCCAGGGCCAGTGGGGGGTGGTGAAGTTGAGGTTGAGGAGGAAGGGCCGGTCGTGGTCGCGGCTCACGTACTCGCTCGCCCGCTCGGTGAGGATGCGGGTGTAGTAGCGCAGGTCCTTGTACTCGGCGTCGCCCTCGTACAGGTCGTACTCGCCGCCGAGGCCGAGCTTGGAGTAGTACTCCAGGGCGCCGCCGAAGTTCCCGAAGAACTCGTCCCAGCCGGACCGGGTGGGGGAGTAGTCGGGCAGGTAGCCGCAGTGCCACTTGCCGATGAGCGCGGTGGTGTAGCCGGCGTCGCGGAGCAGGGAGGCGAGCGTCGGGTGGGTGGGCTCCAGACCGACGGACCTGTCGGCGATGGGCTCGGCGAGCCCGCCCTTCGTACGGCCGGGGAATCGGCCGGTGTAGAGGCTGAAGCGGGTCGGGGAGCAGGTAGCGGAGCCGGAGTAGGCGTCGGTGAAGCGGACGCCCTGGCGGGCGAGCCTGTCGAGGTGCGGGGTGCGGATGTGCGGGGAGCCGTAGGAGGAGAGGTCGGCCCAGCCGAGGTCGTCGCCGAGGATGAAGAGGATGTTCGGCCGGGCGGAGTGGCGGCCGGGCGCGGCGCGGAACGGGCGCTCCTCGCGGGAGGCGGCGGCCTGGGCCGGGGTGGTGGTGCCGAGCGTGGCGGCGGCGGCGGTGCCGACGGCGGCCCCGCCGAGGGCACGACGGGATATGGACCTGGACATACGGGTCTCCTGGAGGAATGCAGGACTGCCTGAGGAAAGGGAGAAGGAGGGGAGCTCAGGCGCGGCGACAGATCGCGCTCGCGACACGGGCCAGGTCCACGTGTCGGCGCGCGACGAGGGTGACCGAGAGGTCGGGGTCGCTGACGGGCTGCATGATCGGGAAGCCTGGCGGAGGGCGCCAGGGGGTGTCAACGACCGTCCCGCACCGTGGACTCACCGAGGACTCACCGTGGACTCCGTCACATCCCGACCGTTCGGCCCGTCCCGTACGAGCGTCCGCTCTGGCCGGTTTCGATCACGGCGAACGGCCCTCGGCCCTTGTGCGCCTTGCTTTGTGGGCTCCGACAAGGATCGAAGGATCAGTTCGTAGGAACCCACGACGAGATCAGCGGCAGTTCAGAGGGCGTTTCGGGCCCGTTCGCCAATTCGGACCAGTGGTCGATCTCGCCTACACTCGGTGGCGTGCCACGCGGAGACGGTCGACTCAATCACGACTTGCTCCCTGGAGAGAAAGGCCCCCAGGACGCTTGTGGCGTCTTCGGTGTCTGGGCTCCGGGTGAAGAGGTCGCAAAGCTCACGTACTTCGGGCTCTACGCCCTTCAGCATCGGGGCCAGGAATCCGCGGGAATCGCGGTAAGCAATGGCTCCCAGATCCTCGTCTTCAAGGACATGGGACTTGTCTCCCAGGTCTTCGACGAGACTTCTCTCGGTTCCCTCCAGGGTCATATCGCGGTCGGTCACGCCCGCTACTCGACCACTGGTGCCTCCGTGTGGGAGAACGCGCAGCCGACGTTCCGGGCGACCGCCCACGGCTCGCTCGCGCTCGGCCACAACGGCAACCTGGTGAACACGGCGCAGCTGGCCGAGATGGTCGCCGACCTCCCCAAGAAGGAGGGCCGGGCCACTCAGGTCGCCGCCACCAACGACACCGACCTGGTCACCGCGCTGCTCGCGGGCCAGGTGGCCGAGGACGGCACGCCGCTCACCACCGAGCAGGCGGCCGCGAAGGTCCTCCCCGACGTCCGGGGCGCCTTCTCCCTCGTCTTCATGAACGAGCACACGCTCTACGCGGCCCGTGACCCGCAGGGCATCCGCCCGCTGGTGCTCGGCCGCCTGGAGCGCGGCTGGGTCGTCGCGTCCGAGACCGCCGCCCTCGACATCTGCGGTGCGACCTTCGTCCGCGAGGTCGAGCCGGGCGAGCTCATCGCGATCGACGAGAACGGCATGCGCACCTCGCGATTCGCGGAAGCGAAGCCCAAGGGCTGTGTCTTCGAGTACGTGTACCTGGCCCGCCCGGACACCGACATCGCCGGCCGGAACGTGTACCTCTCCCGCGTGGAGATGGGCCGCCGGCTCGCCAAGGAGGCCCCGGTCGAGGCCGACCTGGTCATCGCCACTCCGGAGTCCGGCACCCCCGCCGCCATCGGCTACGCGGAGGCGTCCGGCATCCCGTTCGGCGCCGGCCTGGTCAAGAACGCGTACGTCGGCCGGACCTTCATCCAGCCCTCGCAGACGATCCGCCAGCTGGGCATCCGGCTGAAGCTGAACCCGCTCAAGGAAGTCATCAAGGGCAAGCGCCTGGTGGTCGTCGACGACTCGATCGTCCGCGGCAACACCCAGCGCGCGCTCGTCCGGATGCTCCGCGAGGCCGGCGCCGCCGAGGTCCACATCCGGATCTCCTCGCCGCCGGTGAAGTGGCCCTGCTTCTTCGGCATCGACTTCGCCACCCGCGCGGAGCTGATCGCCAACGGCATGTCGGTCGAGGAGATCGGCAAGTCGCTCGGCGCGGACTCGCTCTCGTACATCTCGCTCGACGGGATGATCGAGGCGACCACCATCCAGAAGCCCAACCTGTGCCGCGCCTGCTTCGACGGCGAGTACCCGATGGAGCTTCCGGACCCCGAGCTGCTCGGCAAGCAGCTCCTGGAGACCGAGCTGGCGGCGGGCCCCGCCGCCACCGCCGCGGCCGACGCCCTGCGCCGCCCGTAAGACCCCCGCCGCCCGCCGCCACGCCCGTGGCGGGCGGGCGGTACGAGCAGCACGACGACACGAAAGCTCTGAAGCCATGTCTCAGACCACCGGTGCCAGCTACGCCTCCGCGGGCGTCGACATCGAAGCGGGCGACCGCGCCGTCGAGCTCATGAAGGAGTGGGTGAAGAAGACGCAGCGCCCCGAGGTCCTCGGCGGCCTCGGCGGCTTCGCCGGCTACTTCGACGCCTCCGCCCTCAAGCGCTACGAGCGTCCGCTGCTCGCCTCGGCCACCGACGGCGTCGGCACGAAGGTCGACATCGCCCGCCAGCTGGGCGTGTACGACACGATCGGCCGCGACCTGGTCGCCATGGTCATGGACGACATCGTCGTCTGCGGCGCCGAGCCGCTCTTCATGACCGACTACATCTGCGTCGGCAAGGTCCACCCCGAGCGCGTCGCCGCCATCGTCAAGGGCATCGCCGAGGGCTGTGTCCTGGCCGGCTGCGCCCTGGTCGGCGGCGAGACCGCGGAGCACCCGGGCCTGCTCGGCCCGGACGACTTCGACGTCGCCGGCGCGGGCACGGGTGTCGTGGAGTACGACCGGCTGCTCGGCTCGGATCGCATCCGTACGGGTGACGCCGTCATCGCCATGGCGTCCTCCGGTCTTCACTCCAACGGGTACTCGCTCGTCCGCCACGTGGTCTTCGACCGCGCCGGCATGACCCTCGACCAGCAGGTCGAGGAGTTCGGCCGGACCCTCGGCGAGGAGCTCCTGGAGCCCACGAAGATCTACTCGCTGGACTGCCTGGCGCTCACCCGGACCACCGAGGTGCACGCCTTCAGCCACATCACCGGCGGCGGCCTGGCCGCCAACCTGGCCCGGGTGATCCCGGACGGCCTGCACGCCGTCGTGGACCGCGGCACGTGGACCCCGGGCGCCGTCTTCGACCTGGTCGGCAAGGCGGGTCAGGTCGAGCGCCTGGAGCTGGAGAAGACCCTGAACATGGGCGTCGGCATGATGGCCGTGGTCCCCGCCGAGTCGGTGGACGCGGCCCTGACGACCCTGGCCGACCGCGGTGTCGACGCCTGGGTCGCCGGTGAGATCACCGAGCGCGGCGAGAAGACGACCGGCGCGGAGCTGGTCGGCGACTACGCGAAGTAGCAGGACGTACGGCTGAGGGGCACCCCGCCGGGGTGCCCC
>NZ_JBSGBF010000132.1:0-18615 GCF_053601115.1 Streptomyces sp. NPDC004788 | reverse complement strand
GATCCCGGCATGAGCCGGGATCACCGGGGCCGGCCGCCCCGCACCACCGACGAACGCGCCGCCGCACCGCCCTCACCGCCATGCGGGACTTCCAGTCCCGGGGCGAGGGGCGCCCCTCCCATGGACCGGGGAGGCTCAGTCCGCGTAGCCCATCCGGTGGCTGATCTCCTCGGCGCCCCGGACCAGCAGGGGCGCCAGCTCGTGGATGCGCTCCTCGGTGAAGCGGTACGCGGGGCCGGAGGCGCTGAGGGCGGCGAGGGTCTCGCCGTGGTGGGAACGGATCGGGGCCGCGACGGCGTGCAGTCCGATCTCGAACTCCTCCAGCGTCACCGCGTACCCGCGCTCCCGCGCCTCGGCGAGGTTCTTCTCCAGCTTGGTCCTGGCGGTCAGGGTGCGCGGCGTCAGCTTGCGCAACCCGGATGCCGCCAGCACGCCGGCGCGCTCCTTCGCCGGCAGATGGGCGAGCAGGATCTTGCCGCTGGACGTCGCGTGCACCGGGGTGAGCTGCCCGACCCAGTTGTGCGTGCCGACCGCACCCGGCCCGCGTACCTGGTAGAGGTTGACCGCGTAATGCTCCTGCAGGACGGCGATGCTGACGGTCTCGCCGATCTCCTCGCTGAGCCGCTCGCACACCGGCCGGCCCTGCTGGGTGAGGTCGAGACGGCCCGTGACCGCCCCCGCCAGACGCACGAGCCCGAAGCCCAGCCGGTACTTGCCCCGCTCGGCCGCCTGATCGACCAGACCGCGCGCCTCCAGCGCCCCGAGCAGGCGGAACGCGGTCGACTTGTGGACGTCGATCTCCGCGGCGACCTCGCTGACGCCCGCCTCACCGCGCTGGGCGAGGATCTCCAGGACGCTGACGGCACGGTCGACGGACTGGACCCCGTTCGCTGCGGGAGCCTGCGTTTCGCCATATGCCGAGAGGTTGCTCATGGCGCAACTATAAGCAGATCGATCGTTCAGCGGTGCTCGGGGTTCTCGAAGTCGAAGCGGCAGCCGGCGTCCCACTCCGAGCGCTGGTTGCCGTGTGCCGGGATGCCGCCGGAGTCCTTCAGCATCCGGGCCAGGTGCAGCAGGTTCCACGTCATGAACGTGGTGTTCCGGTTGGTGAAGTCGTTCTCCGGCCCACCCGACCCGGGGTCGAGATAGGACGGCCCCGGCCCCGCTTCCCCGACCCAGCCCGCGTCCGCCTGCGGCGGGATCACGTAACCCAGGTGCTGGAGGCTGTAGAGCACGTTCATCGCGCAGTGCTTCGCCCCGTCCTCGTTCCCCGTGATCAGGCAGCCGCCCACGCGTCCGTAATAGGCGTACTGACCCCGTTCGTTGAGGATCGAGGAGCACGCGTACAACCGTTCGATGATCGTCTTCATGACGGAGGAGTTGTCTCCCAGCCACACCGGCCCCGCCAGGGTCAGGATGTCGGCGGCCATCACCTTGGAGTAGACGACCGGCCATTCGTCCGTCTCCCACCCGTGCTCCGTCATGTCCGGCCAGACACCGGTCGCGATGTCGATGTCCACCGCCCTGAGCACCTCGACCTGCACGCCCTGGCGCTCCATGATCCCGGTGCTGATGTCGATCAGGCCCTGAGTGTGGCTGCGCTCCGGTGACCGCTTGAGGGTGCAGTTGATCACCAGGGCGCGAAGGTCCGAGTAGGAGGTTCCGGAGTCGGTCATCGATGTGTCCCCTTGCGGACGAACTGGGTGGTCAGCCGGTCAAGCCATCCGGCTGCCGACGTCGACGACGCCCTCGCTTGGTCCGGCCGAAGATCCGGTCCACTGTCTCGCCTCGTCGGGTGGAAGGACCGGTCGCCGCGCCATCGGTCGCGGAGTCGGTCACCCGATCACCCGCATGGCCCCGCACCGATGACAGGTGTCCCCGACTCGGATCGGCGGAACGCTCTGGCAGCCTGCCTGGCCGGCATCTGGCAGGCAGTTCACCCATGCGCCCACGCGACTTCCCCGTTGTGGTGGAACCTCGCGTGGCCGGCCCGCGAGAGCGCTTCACCCGGAGTGCCCCTGCGGGCCGGCCGCTGTTTCACCCCATCGTCCACTGCTGGTTCGTGCCGCCGCTGCAGGACCACAGCTGGACGGGCGTGCCGTCGGTGGTCCCCAGGCCGGCCACGTCCAGGCAGAGCCCCGACTGCACCCCGGTGACGGTACCGTTCGGGTTGAACTTCCACTGCTGGTTGGACTGACCGTTGCAGGACCAGACGATCACCTTGGTGCCATCGGTGGTCCCCTTGGCGCTGGCGTCCAGGCAGAGCGTGCCGCCACCGACGTTCACGGTCAACTGGTTGGACGCCGTGCGCGTCCAGGTCTGGTTCGCGCCGCCGCTGCAGGCGTGGATCTGCTGCTGCGTGCCCGGCGTCGTGTTCGCGTCGGTCAGGCATTTACCTGCCGCCACCGCACGCAGCGCGCCCGTCGTACCACCAGAGGGGCCTGCGTCCAGCCCCATGAAGTGGATCGCGTCGGCGGCCATCCCCGTGCCCTGGACCGGCAGTTGGTGTCCCGCCCCGGCGATGCTGTACGCCTCGACCTGGGGGGCGCCGACGCTGTTGTTGTACCGGGTCCGGGTCCAGTTGGTCGCGGGGGTGTCGGTGGCCGACGGCGTCTGACTCACGCCGAGGACGTCGGTCCACTGCTTGATCTCCTCGCCGAGGTTGTTGTGGCTCAGGATGGTGTCGGCGGTCCCGTGCCACAGCTGCACACGCGGCCGCGGGCCGGTGTAGCCGGGGTATCCGGTGTTCCGCACCAGGCCGCCCCACTGCTGCGGCGTCATGTGTACCTGGCCTTGGGCGCAGGCCGAGTTCCAGCCGCGCACCGAGCCGGTGGCGAAGCAGTGGTAGGGCACTCCCATGAACGCCGCGCCCGCTTTGAAGACGTCGGGGTAGTCGGCGAGCATCACGTTCGTCATCATGCCGCCCGAGGACTCCCCGGTCACGTACACGGCGTTGGGATTGCCGCCGTAGCGCTGCTGCGCGTAGGTGATCATCGACATGAGCCCGACCGGGTCGCTGCCACCGTTACGGGTCAGCGCCTGATCCGAAGAGACGTCCCAGCAGCTTCCGCTCGGGCTCGTCGAGGGGTAGATGACGAGGAACCCGTACTTGTCGGCCTGGGAGGCGAAGTCGGTGCTCGAGTACATGTAGGGGCCCGTCCCCTGGCAGCCGTGCAGTGCGAGCAGGATCGGCGGGTTGGGCTTGACGTTGTCCGGCACGTACAGGTGCATCAGCAGACCGGTCGGGTTGGTGCCGAAGTTCGTGATCTGGACCAGCGACGCGGCGGCGGCCCGTGGGGCCGCCTGCAGGTTCAGGCCGAGCGCGAGGCCGAGCACGGTGATGACGCCGAGCAGCCGGAACGCGAGCGAGCGGGATCGGGACATGGGACCTCTCCGTCGGGATTGCCAAGAGCGTGAGAAGGTTCCGGCGCCACCACGGAGACAACACCACCGATACTCGTGCCGGTCCACCGCTTCCGTCAACAACCGCGCAACGACCTCGCGGGGGCCGGTCGGGGCCTGCTCCGCCCACCTGCGGACAGGCCGACGACCGGCCCAGGAGCCCGCCATGCGCGGTGAACGCCGCACCTGGGCCGGCCGCCGAGAGCGCAGGAACACGCCCCGGCCACCGCCTCGGTGGCCCCGTGCGCGAGGTACTGACAACGCGCTTCGCCTGAGGGCGATTTTACCGGGCCAGCCTTGGAGAGGCTTGCTCCACGGGAATTGTGAGCGCTAACATCCCCTGGCGAGGGGCCCGGCGCCCACCCATTCCCCTCGATCGTCTCCCGCCCGCATGCTCCGCCTGGCAGGAACGGCCCGGTGGAGCATGCGCTCGCGCGACCACCAGGACGAGGCTCGGCCCTCCGACCGTTCGTCGGTCTCCCAGCCGTGCTCGGTCATGTCCGGCCATACGCCGGTCGCGACGCCGTGGCCGACGGCCGGACCAGCGAGGTCGTCGCGCCCTGGGCGGTCATCACCTCGCGGCTGCGCCCGATCAGGCCCTCGGTGTTGCTCACCTCCGGCGAGCGCTTGAGGGCGCAGTCGACGCAGAGCGAGCTGAGGCCGTCGTAGCGGTACGGGCTGGGGGCATCGACCGGCTCCTCGCGGACCGGGTGACCCTCCCGGCCCGCGAGGAGCGCGCCGCGCGGGCCGGCGCGGCGCGCCCGAACGCGGGAGACGGGCGGTTCGCCCGGCCCGCGGTCAGCCGACGGTGAGCGAGGTGTCGTCGATCACGAAGGAGGTCTGCAGCGTGGAGCCCTCCGTGCCGGTGAACCGCAGCGTCACGGTCTGGCCCGCGTACGCCGCGAGGTCGAAGCTGCGCTGGACGTAGCCGCTCGACGCGTTGAGGTTGGAGTACGTCGCCAGCGTGGAGAGCACCGCGCCGGAGCCGTTCAGGACCTCGACCTTGAGCTTGTCGTACGCCGTGGTCGTGGAGGTCTCGGCGGTGTCGATCCGGGTGTAGAAGCCGAGCGTGGCCGTGGTGCAGCCGGCCGGGATCGTCACCGTCTGGGAGAGCGTGTCGGTGTGGGCGGAGCCGTAGCCGCTCAGCCACGCCTTGTAGGAGCCGGTACGGGCCGGTCGCGCCGGGTCGTTGGTGATGACGCCCGACGAGGCGGTCCAGGCGGTGTCGCCGGACTCGAAGCCCGGGTTGCCGAGCAGCTGCCCCGCGGTGCAGGTCGTGCCGCCGCCACCGCCGCCGGTGGTGGTGGCCTTGGAGAGCCAGTCGGTGGCGTTCAGGGCGAGGGCCGCGTTGGTGCCGGCGGTGTCGTTCCAGCCGTCGTACAGCGTGTTCCCGGACTGGCCGGTGCCGTCGTCGATCGGCGAGCTGTCGCCCCAGACCGCGACCCGGCCGCTGCCGAAGGTGCTGGTCGCGAAGAAGGCGCCGGTGTTTCCGGAGTAGCCGGTGCGGTAGATCAGGCCCTTGACGGAGGGGTTGTCGGCCGGCTTGAGGGTGGCGGTGGTGCCGTTGCGGATGATGCTGCCGGTCACCTTGCCGAAGGCGCCGTTGAGCACCGGGTCGGCGCTGTCGGCGATCGCCCGCGGGTTGTCGGTCTGGATGTTCAGGACGTCGAGGCTGAAGCCGAACGGGTCGGTGTTGTCGACGCCGTTGTCGCTCATCAGGTCGTTGATGATGGCGAGCGCGTCCCAGCCGTCGTTGTTGCGGTCGGCGACCGTGTGGTCGGAGATCAGGAAGAGGCCGCCGCCGTTCTGGACGAACTTCATGACCGCGGTCTTCTCGCTCGCGCTGAGCCGGATGTTGGGCTCGGGCAGCACGAAGGTGTCGAAGTTCTGCAGGTCGGTCGCGGCGGTGGTGCCGTAGGTGATGGTGCCGCCCGAGGGCAGCGTCTTGAGCGAGTAGCGCCCCGTCTTCTGCAGTGCGACGCCCCAGGCGGAGATGGCGCCGGTCCAGTCGGTCTCGACGGAGGGCGACGGGTTCTGGGTGAGCGGGTCGGGCTGGCCGGTGCCGATGATCCAGTCGGCGTTTCCGGCGGTCTCCGCCTTGGAGTTGTCGAAGAGCACGCGCAGCGGCGTGGTGGCCGTGGCCGTGTCCGTGGCGGTGAGGGCGGCGCCGGCCCGGGGCGCGGCCGCTGCGGACGAGCCGAGCAGCGGAGCCGCGGCGGCGGCGAGGAGCGCGCCGCAGGCGGTCAGGGTGGCGAAGCGGCGGGTGGACCTTCTGAGTCCGAGCATCCGTCAGACCTCCGTGAGGGGGTGAGGGGGGAAGGCGGTGCGGGAGCCAATTCTGCGCGCGTAGAACGTCGGGGATCGAACGCCCGGCGCACGTGTTCTTGAACCGTACATGACGAACTGGGGTGGCTGGAACGGCTGGATCCGGGATGGTGGGCGGCCGGAGGATCGGGATCGCCGCAGCAGAAGTCGGATCATTCCTGCGATATCCGGTGATCAACCGCTTTCCGCAAAGTAAAGCCGCCGTCAAATCCGCTGGTCGAGCGTGGTGTTGGAGGCCGGTTGATCCCTAGGGTGCGGATGACCGCGTCGCGTCCCCGCGCGCGGTGACGCCCCGCCGGATCCGGCCGGGCGTCGTTTTGTGCTGCCTGAAAGTTCCTGGAGTTGATATGAGGGCGTGGTATGCCCAGCCATCGATGTGGTCAAGACGCAGAGGAAGACCGCAGTCGGTGGTCCTGACCGCGGTGCTCGCGGTCCTGATCTCCTTCGTCGCCGTCCCCGAGGCGCAGGCCGCCCACGGACCCCACCCCAAGGTGTGGACGCCGCCGAACACCAAGCTGGACAGGACGAAGTCCGTCGAAGGCGCGACGGACCCCGGCGAGCTCGGCGCCTCCGTGGACCCCCGTACCGGGGTCGCCGGCCGCTGGCGGTCGGCCCGCAAGCCGGTGCCGACCGGTTCGGCCACCGTCCCCCTGCCGCACGCGCCCGGCGCCGGCCGCAAGGCCGCCGCGATACGCGCCGGCAAGCTGCCCGTCTCCGTCGCCGACCTCGGCGCGGTGAAGCCCGCGAAACCCGCCAAGTCCGGGTCGAGGGCCGCCAAGGGCGCGAAGTCCGGCAAGTCCGCCACGGGCGCGAAGAAGGCCGCCGGCGGCGCCGCCGGAGCCACGGCCGGGGACTCCGACCCTGCCGCGGACTCCGACCCGGCCGGTCCTGCCTCCGTCAGCGTCACCGTCAGCGGCCCGGCCGCGGGCAAGGCAGCCGGCGCCTTCGGCAACCTGATCACCGTGCGCGGCGCCTCGCCCGCGACCGACGCCGGACGCGCCGTCCGCGTCGAACTCGACATCAACACGCTGCAGGGCACCGGCTCCTGGCGCGACCGCGCCCGCCTCGTACGGATGCCCGCCTGCGCGCTGACCACCCCCGCGAAGGCCGGCTGCCGCACCCGCACGCCTGTCCCGTCCACCCTGGACCCGCGCACCGGCAAGCTGACCGCCGACATCACGCTGCCCGCCACGACGCAGACCGCGAGCACCGGCACCCAGCGCTCCTTCGCCACGTCGTCCACGTCGACCGCGATGGTGCTGTCCGCCGAGCCTGCCACCTCGGGCTCCGGCGGCTCCTTCGCCGCCACCCCGCTCTCGCCGTCCGCTTCGTGGAGCGCCGGATCCAACGCCGGCAACTTCACGTACAGCTACACCTTCTCCATGCCGACCGCGATCGGCGGCGCCGCGCCCAGCGTCATGCTCGGCTACGACTCCTCCACCGTCGACGGCATGACGGCCGCCTCCAACTCCCAGGCGTCCTGGGCCGGTGAGGGCTGGGCCTACACCCCGGGCTTCATCTCGCGGCAGTACAAGCCGTGCCTGAAGAACGGCATCGACATGTCCGGCGACGAGTGCTGGGCGGGCCAGACCCTCAGCCTCAACCTGGCCGGCCACTCCGGCCAGGTCGTCAAGGACGACACCACCGGCGTGCTGCGCCTCCAGGGCGACGACGGCACGAAGATCACCCCGCTCACCGGCCTGAACAACGGCGCCTGGAACGGCGAGGGCTTCAAGGTCACCACGACCGAGGGCACCGACTACTACTTCGGCGCCAACCACCTGCCTGGCGGTGACGGCAGCGACCCGGCCAGCGAGTCGGTCAACACGGTGCCGGTCTATCACCCCAAGTCCGGCGACCCTTGCTACAGCGCCTCCACCGGACTCGCCTCGTGGTGCCAGATGGGCTGGCAGTGGAACCTCGACTACATCGTCGACCTCCACGGCAACCTCATCAGCTACACGTACGACAAGGAGGACAACTGGTACGCCCGGGGTGGCGGCCAGAACAACGGCAACGGCGCCCGCACCAAGTACCAGCGCGCCTCGCAGCCCCACACGGTCTCCTACGGGCAGCGCCTGCCCGAGCAGGTCGCCGCGAAGGGCGGCGTCAAGCCCGCCGTCGTGATGACCTTCACGGCCAAGGAGCGCTGCTTCGAGACGACCGGCTGCGAGCCGGCGGACCGCACCCTCGCGAACCAGAGCCGCTGGAAGGACACGCCGCTCGACCAGCAGTGCGCCGACACCGGCACCTGCACCGTCTACGGCCCGACCTTCTGGACCTCCAAGCGGCTCGCCGAGGTCAAGACCGAGGTCCTCGTCGGCACCGGCTACCGCACCGTCGACAACTGGACGCTGACCCACGGCTGGTCGTACCCCGACGACGCCACCCAGAGCCCCACCATGTGGCTCCAGTCGATCAAGCGCACCGGCTCCAACGGCCTGGCCGCGCTCGACCTGCCTCCGGTCACCTTCACCGGCGTGCAGATGCCCAACCGCGTCGACGAGGTCACCGTCACCGCCTCGCGGTTCAACCGGCCCCGCATGACGGAGATCGTCACGGAGACCGGCGGCCGCATCAACATCGGCTACAAGCCGGTGGAGTGCTCGCGGGTGGCCGGCACCATGCCCGCCGCGCCCGAGACCAACACCATGGCCTGCATGCCGGTCAAGTGGGTCAAGCCGGGCTCGCCGACGGGCACCGCGCCGTCGCTCGACTGGTTCCACAAGTACCTGGTCCGCTCGGTCACCCAGGAGTCCCGCGTCACCTCCGGTGTCGCCCGGGTCACCGAGTACGAGTACGGGGGCGGCGCCGCCTGGCACCGCAACGACTCCGAGTTCGCCGACGACGACACCCGGACGTACGACAACTTCCGCGGCTACGCCACGGTCACCACGACCACCGGCAACGGCACCGACGGCCCCAAGAGCAAGTCCGTCGCCACCTTCCTGCGCGGCATGGGCGGCCAGGTGACCGACACCTGGGGCGGCACCATCACCGACGAGGAGGAGTACGCGGGCTTCGTCCGCGAGACGCAGACCTTCGAGTCGGTCGCGGCGGACGCCAAGGTCCTCAGCGGCGAGCTGAGCACCCCGTGGCGCTCGGAGATCACCTCCACCCACACCCCGTCCGTCTCCGGCCTGCCGAAGGTCACCGCCCGCTTCGTCAACACCGCCCAGGTCCGGGAGCGGGCGCGGCTCGCCGACGGCAGCTGGCGCGAGACCAAGCGCGAAGTCACCTACGACACCGACCTCACCCACGCCGCACGCGTGCAGAAGGTCGACGTCTACGGTGACGTCACCAAGCCCGAGCAGCGCCAGTGCACCGAGACGTCCTACGCCTCCGGCGCCAACCCGATGCTGATCGAGCTCCCGTACCGGGTCCTGACGCTGGCCGGTCCGTGCGGCGCGACGCCGAACGCCGCCAACACCATCGCGGACACCCACAACCTGTACGACAACCAGCCGCTGGGCACGGTCGGCGACCGCGCGCTGCAGACCTCCACCGAGGTGCTGAGCTCGTACAACGCGGACGGCTCGCCGAACTACCGGGTCACGGCCAAGGCCACCTTCGACAAGTACGGCCGCCAGGTCTCCACGACCGACCCGAACACCAAGGACACCGCGCACCCGGACGGCGCCACGACCACGACGGCCTACACGCCGGCCGAGGGCGCGCTGCCGACCTCCGTGGCGGTGACCAACCCGCTGGGCTGGACCTCGACCACGACCATGGATCCGGGCCGAGGCCTGCCGACCCGCGCGGTGGACGAGAACGGGCGCTTCACGGACGAGGACTACGACTCCCTCGGCCGCCTGGTCGCGGTGTGGAAGCCGGGCCGTGACAAGGCCACGCAGTCCCCGAACCAGAAGTTCTCCTACGACCTCAAGATCAACCGCGACGGCCCGGCCGCCATCACCACGCAGAACCTGCGCGAGGACGGCAGCTACGGCACCAGCATCCAGATCCACGACGGCTTCGGCCGGGTCCGCCAGACCCAGGCCATGCCGCCGTTCGGCTCCGTCGGCCGGCTGATCTCGGACGCGATCTTCGACACCCAGGGCCGCGAGGTCCAGACGACCCCGTCGTACTTCAACAACGACTCGGGCCCGACGTCCGTCGTCTTCGTCCCCCAGGACTCGCAGATCCCGGCGCAGACCTGGAACGAGTACGACGCCCTGGGCCGGGTCACGGCCAGCAAGTTCATGTCGTACGGCCAGGAACAGTGGCGGACGACGACGACGTACGCGGGCGCGGACCGGATCGACGTGACGCCGCCGCCGGGCGGGTTCGCGAGCTCTTCGATCATGGACGCGCTGGGCCGCGAGACCGAGGTCCGGCAGTACAAGTCGAACACGCCGACCGGCGCGTACGACGCCACCACGACCTCGTACGACATCGCCGGCCGTCCGGTGCTCCGCAAGGACTCGTCCGGTCACGAGTGGCGGTACTCGTACAACGTGCTCGGCGAACCGACCGGCGGCTCGGACCCGGACGCCGGTGAGACCCGGACCACCTATGACGCGGGCGGCCGGGCCGTCACGACGACGGACGCGCTCGGGAAGTCCATCAGCTTCACGTACGACCTGCTGGGTCGCGAGACCGCCGCCTATGCCGGGACGGACACCACCGACCCGGCGAAGAAGACCATCGAGTGGACGTACGACGCCAAGGCCAAGGGCAAGCTGGACTCGGCCACCCGCTTCGTGAACGGCCAGGCGTACAAGTCGGCCATCACCGGCTACGACGTTGGATACCGCCCCACCGGAACGTCCGTGACGATCCCGGCCAGTGAAGGCGCGCTCGCCGGCACGTACACCTCCTCGCTCACCTACACCCCGGTCCTCGGTCTGCCGAAGACCATGACCCTGCCCGCGGCCGGCGGCATGACCGCGGAGCGGCTGACCAACTCCTACGACGTCGACGGCAACTTCATCGGCTCCAGCGGTAAGTCCACGCTGGTCACCGACGTGCAGTACGACGCCTTCGGCCGACCCGTTCGTACGACGGTCGGCCCGTACGGCTCCCAGGTTGTTTCCTCCCAGCTGTACGACGCGGCCACCGGCCGGGTCACGCAGTCCACGCTGGACAGTCAGCTCGCCGGCAACCACGTCGACTTCACGACCTACACCTACAACAAGGCGGGTTCGCTCACCTCGGCCCGCAACGTGCAGGACGGCACGAGCGTCGACACGCAGTGCTTCACGTACGACTACCTGGGCCGGCTCAGCGCCGCCTGGACCGACAACGGCGGCATCACCACGGCGCCCGCCCCGTCGGTCTCCGGCATCGGCGGCTGCGCCAACCCGACCGAGCCGACCGCGGCCGATGCCGCCGGGCGGGTCGGCGGCCCGGCTCCGTACTGGCAGTCGTACGGGTACGACCTGACCGGCAACCGCACCAAGCTGGTCCGGCACGACCCGACCGGCAACACGGCCAAGGACCAGACGGTCGACCAGACCTTCGCCACCGGTCCCAACACCCCGACCACGGCTCCGGACACGGGCGGCGGCACGGGCGGCCCGCACGCGCTCAAGACGTCGAAGACGACCGTCGGAACCGATGTGAAGACGGCGACGTACCAGTACGACGCCGCCGGCAACACCACGGCTATCACGGACACGTCCGGCACCAAGAAGGTCAACTGGACCGACGAGGGCCAGGTCGCGTCCGTCGAGGACACCGCGAAGGGCACGACGAGCTACGTCTACGACGCGGACGGCAGCCAGCTGATCCGCCGCTCGCCCGGCAAGGTCACCTTGTACGTCGGCGCCGACGAGGTCGTCCTCGACACGGCGACCGGCACGCTGTCCGACACCCGGAGCTATCCGGCGCCCGGCGGCCTGTCCATCACCCGCGTCACCAAGGCGGGCACGGGCAAGCTGTACTACCAGGCAGGGGACCCGCACGGAACCAACGGTGTCCAGTTCGAGGCCGGCACCCTCGCCACCGCTCGTCGCCCCAGCGACCCCTTCGGCAACGCGCGCGGCACCCAGCCGGGCGCCGGTGTCTGGGCGGGTAGCAGCGGCTTCGTCGGCGGCACCATCGAGGAAACCGGCTTCACCACACTGGGGGCCCGCCAGTACGACCCGGTGACGGGGCGCTTCCTGTCGGTCGACCCGATCTTCAGCGCGGGTGACCCGCAGTCGTGGAACTCCTACGCGTACGCCGACAACAACCCGGTCGATCAGTCGGACCCGAGCGGTACGTGTATCCCCGCCGACGACGGTAGCGGGCGGTGCATGAGCGCCGCCGGCTGGCAGCGCTACTACGAGAAGCAAGAAGGAGGCGGAGGCGGTGACGGCGGTGGCACTCCCACCGACGCCGGCACCACCGCGGCGACTCAGCAGGCCAAGAACGACAACGCCGCGAAGCAGGCCGCCGCTGCCGAGGCCCTGCGTCAGAAGCAGGCCGCCGACGAGGCCCTCGCCAAGGCGAAGCAGGAACGCGAAGAGCTGATGAGCAAGATCGTCGACGTCGTCGGCGACCTGATCGGCTTCAACGACGCGCGTGACTGCTTCACCAAGGGTGACGTCATGGGCTGCATCAACACCGCCCTGAACTTCGTCCCCTGGTCGAAGGTCTTCAAGGCGGTCAAGGTCGGCATCAAGGCCTTCAAGCTCTGGAAGGAGGGCGAGAAGGCGTACGACGCCTTCCGAGGTGCTCAGAAGATCGCCCGTGAGGCCGAAAGCGCCATGGTCGCGGCGCGCAAGACAGCCGACGAGGCGGCGGCCGCGGAGGACGCGGCGGTCGCGGCCGAGAAGAAGGCAGCCGACGACGCCGCCAAGTCGGCCGACGAGGCTGGCTCCTGCCCCATCGGCGGTCCGCACAGCTTCCCGGCCGGCACGCCGGTTCAGCTCGCGGACGGCACGACGAAGCCGATCGAAGAGGTCAAGGAGGGCGACCAGGTCCTGGCGACCGACCCGCAGACGGGCGTGACCCGGGCGGAGACGGTCGAGCGGCTGATCACCACGCCGGACGACAAGGACTTCACCGATCTCGTCCTGACGTCGGACGACGGTAAGTCCAGCAAGCTCACCACGACGTGGCACCACCCGTTCTGGGACGCCACGACGCGCCGCTGGACCGAGGCGAGCGAGCTCGCCGACGGCGACAAGCTGCGGACGTCGGACGGCACGCTCATCACCGTCACCAGGGTCCGCAACTACCACGAGGCCGTCGTCACGTACGACCTCACGGTGGACCGCCTGCACACGTACTACGTGCTGGCGGGGAACGCGCCGGTCCTGGTGCACAACTGTGAAACCCTGGGCGACGACGAGGTCCAGGCCAAGCGGGCGCGGGAGATCAACAACGCCGAACCGAGCCAGGCCGACTTCGACATCCACACCACCGCAGTGCTGGACGTCGATGTTCCCGGAGTGGGAGTCAAGAGGCTCGTGGCAGGAAACGGCGAGGGGGGACTGACCCCCGCGCAGATCACCGCGCTCGCCCCGGACGAGATCCACATCGACCCCGAGATGGTGCCCGGCGATCTGCACGCCGAGCAGCGAGTGATCTACGGCGCCAGCAAGCTGAAGGCCACTCCCATCCAGGGAGGGGCGTCACGCAACATCTGCCGCAAGGTCTGTGGCGTCCTGATCTTCGCCACCAAGGGAGCGCCGTTCGGAATGGTTCAGAACGGTAATGGAAAACTGACCTTCCGACTCAAGAGCATGCGCTGGTAACGACTGGTCACTGCTGGTAAATGATCACGTCATGAGAGAAAGGGTCCGCCGGCTCGGCCGGCGGGCCCTTTCCGTTGTTGACGGATGCATGGAGGGTCGTGTAGTGAGGGCGTGTAACGATGACTTCAACTGGAATGAGAATGGCCCGTGGGTGCAACAACCTCTGACCTCGGGGGCGCGCTCGCTCGTGCTCGTGTCGGCGATGTCGTCTCACTGTGGTGCGCTCCCCGAGAGGCCCTGGTCACGCAGGTGAACGCGCACTCGGTGGCCGTGCGATGGCCGTGGAACGAGATCGACCCGGATTCGATGATCCAGTGGAACGGATTGCGCGCCATTCCGCGGACGCCGGACGCACCCGGCCGCGACGAGGAACCATTCTGCGTCGTATCGCCCGCCGAAGCGATCGCGCCGCAGGACGTGTGCGAAGTCGGAATTCCCCGGACTGCCGCTTATGTCGTCGACGTCGAGGAATTCCCGGAGCCGTTGGACGTTGGCTGGCTGCCCCGGCCTCGCGTCTATGTGTCGCTCGTGGCCCACGGAGTGGGGATTTCTCCCTCCGCCGAGGAGATCGGTTTCACGCTGGACCCGGAAGGTGCCGAGCCGGTCCAGTCCGAATTGATCCACCGCCCCTACGCTTTCCTGCGGGACGGTGACGAAGTGGCCGACAGCGAAGGCCGCATGTGGACGTTCTCGGCACCGTGGAACTGGGAAGCGTTCGACAACGGGCCCGGTGCAGCCCCGGTGTGGCCGCTGCAGTTGATCTGCCGTGCGGGAGAGGCCGATCCGCAGGCGGCCGAGACGGTGGCCCGGGCGACCGGCACCGGCACGCACGGCGACGAGATCGCGCGCTGGCTGGAGCGCGCCGGACTCGACGAGGCACCGCAGCTGCCGCCCGCCGTCTTCGAATAGGACCGCGGAGATAATCCTTCGACGGCACCGCGGCACGCGATCGGCCTGCGTCCCTCCAGGGGGCGCAGGCCGATCGTTTTCCGGATCAGACGGTCACGGTCAAGGCGGTCACGTCACCGCGACCGTGTGCCACCTCTGCGCCCGCGTCTGGTTGCAGTCGTACAGCTGCGGCCGCGTCCCGTTCGCCGTCGCACCGCCCGGGAGGTCGAGGCAGCGCCCCGAAGCCGGGTTGTAGATCGAGCCGTCCGGGCGGACGAGCCACTTCTGGTTGACGCCGCCGTTGCAGGACCAGAGCTGGGGCTGGGTGCCGTTGCCCCAAGGGCCGACGCCCGGGGCGTCCAGGCAGCGGCCCAGGATCTGGAGGCTGCCGTCGCCGGCGGCCTTCCAGGCCTGCGCGGCCGAGCCGTTGCAGGTCCATGCCTGGACCGCGCGGCCGTCGGCCGAGACGCCGCCGTCGACGTCGAGGCAGACGCCCGGCGCCATGTCGGAGACGACGGGACCGGCGACGCTCGCCGGGTCGACCGCGTAGTCGTGGACGACCACGTCGGCGATCGAGCCGTTGTAGAAGTTGTTCGCGCGGCCCTGGTACTTGTAGCGGCCCAGGACCAGCGAACCCGCGGCCGCCAGCTTCGTGGTGTGCATGCCGGCCGAGGCGAGGGCGTCGTTGACGTACAGCGTCATCTGGCCGGTCGTGGCGTTGTAGCTGATGGTCAGCTTCGTCCACGCGCCGAGCTGGACCCGCGCCGCGCTGTTGCGCACGTCCGTCTGGTCGTACGGCCAGCCGCCGTTGTCGGCGGTGGCCATGCCGAGGTGCCAGTTGACGTAGCCGTTGCCCAGGGTGGCGGGCCACAGCATGAAACCGCTGGCCTGGGTGTTGTCCTGGCTGATGACCACGCCGTCCGTCAACGCGTTGGCCTTCGTCCACAGCGAGATCGAGAAGGACTTGGTGGTGTCGACCTTGAGCCCGTCGGAATCGATCTCGCCGTCCGTGCCGTTGAACGTCGCCACCGTGGCCGGCGCGCCGTTGACGGTGTCGTTGGTGAAGGTGACGCCGCCCTTGACGGTGCCCGGGAACTTCCCGTACGCGTCCGGGGTCTTGCCGGCCACCGCGGCGGAGAGCCGCATGCGGTCGACGGGCGCGGTGGTGTCACCCAGGTTGGCCGGGGCCTCGAAGCCGGTGACGGCGGTCGCGCTGGTGCCGCCGGCGGTCTTGCCGCGCCAGAACATCAGCTGGTCGCTGCCGGCGGCGACGGCCCACAGGTCAGCGATGCCGTCCTTGGTGGCGTCGCCGACGGTGCCGACCTTCGGGAAGGCCGCGGGCGTCAGGCCGCTGCCGATGACGGACGAGGCCGGGCCCGTGGGGCTGGCGAGACCGGACAGGTCGAGCCGGCCGTCGGCCTTCGTACCGATCGGGTACGAGCGGAGCGTGCCGTCGGTCAGGCTGCGGGTCCACAGCGTCGGCTGCGCCTTGCCGCTCGCCGGACCGGGGTTGAGCAGCTCGAAGTTGCCCCAGTTCCCGGTGTTGGACACCAGGACGGCGTCCGCGTCGAGGCTGTTGATGCTGTTGGAGCGGTACAGCCAGAGGTTGCCGCGCTCGACCGCGAGCACGGCCGTCTGGTCGGCGGCGAGGTCGCCGTCGAAGTCGTTCAGCGTCGCCTTGGGCGCGCCGAGCGCGAGGACCTGGGTGGCCTCGGACCAGTCCGGCACCCATCCGGCCGGGGGCGCGTCGAGCGGGGTGCCGTCGGGCGCCGCGAAGGTCGTCGGCTTGTCCACGGTCGTGTACGTGTTGAACGTGCCGTCGCCCTTGTTGGGGTAGAGGTAGAGGTTCCCCTTCAGCGCCGGGTTGGCCGTGGTGTGCGCGAAGACGTCGTCGACGCCCATGGAGCGCAGCGCGCCGCGGTGCGTGGTCTGCACGTCGTTCCACGTGGTGCCCTGCGGCGCGAGGCCGAGCAGGGCGGCCTGCGCGATGGTCGGATCGCTGTCCGCCGTCATGTGCATCAGGTTGCCCGCGGCGTCCGGCTTGAGGATGTCGCCGCGGCCGTCCTTGTCCAGGTCACCGGGGACGGCGGCGCCCTTCGCCGGGTCCCACGGCACGTAGAAGGTGTACGGGAAGGGCTGGCTGTAGTTGCCCGCCACGTCCATCGCCTGGACGAACAGGACGTTGGTGCCCCAGATCCGCGGCGTGAACGAGAAGCTGCCGCTCGCGCCCCGGACCACGCCCGGGTCGGAGCACTTCCAGCCGGTGACCGGCGTCGGGTCCGTGGTCCAGCGGAAGCAGGCCGCGCCCGAGGCGTTCAGGCCGCTGCCCGGCGCCGGGTCGGTGACGTTCACCTGGAACGTGCCGGTGTCGTTGATCTTCAGCTTCGGTACGACGTTCACCGTGCCGCTCGCCGGGAAGTCGGTGGAGCTGACGGTGACTGCCGGCGGGGTCTTGTCGACGCGGAAGTAGCACCACGCGGTGTCACCGGACGAGAGCCAGCCGTCCCTGACGTTGGCGGTCCAGCCGTACTGGTGGCCGTCCGTGAGGGCGCCGGCCCAGTACTCGACCTCGCCGTAGCTGCCGGTCGGGCCGACGTCCTGCCGGACGCTCCAGTTGGAGTCGTTGTCGTCCCAGATGTGGAAGTTGGTGTACAGCTGGTTGTAGCCGATCGGCGACCAGGTGTTGACCCGCAGCTTGATGGACTGGTTGGCGCCGACCCAGCCCGGGTTGTACCAGGGGTTGCCGCCGGGCGTCTGGCAGTCGTTGTAGCTGCCGCTGTCGGCGAAGCCGGGCGTCGGGACGGTGCGCGGGTACCAGATGGTGGGCGCGATGTCGTACTCGATCGCGATGACGGGGTCCGGGCCGAGGTGGTGACGGTAGTACATGTTGTTCTCGTCTTCACCCGAGAAACCGACCGTCCAGTTCGACCACTTCTGGTCCGCGGCCCGCTGCACCCACCACTTGACGTCGTAGTAGATGTTGCCGTTGCCGGTGATCCACTGCGTCCCGACCTTGTCGCAGCCGTTCATGTAGCCGGTGCCGCAGGGCTGGTTGTTCCAGGTGGCGCCGCCGGGGATCATCGGCGTGTTCCACAGGGCGATGCCCTTGTTGGTGCCCGGGGAGGAGGAGCTGACCACCGAGGCGGTGAGCGTGGCGCTCGCGATCTGGGCGGTGCCGTGCGAACCATCGGCGTACAGCTGGGACGGGATGCCGAGCTGGAAGTACGAGCGGTAGCGGCCGTAACCGGTGCAGTCCGAGTAGCCGCAGTAGCCCACGCCCAGGCTGGAGAGCGTGTTGACGTTCGACGTCGTCGGGTGGTTCTCCTGCACCTGGGCGTTGACCTGGCGGTTGGCCTGGGCGCTCACCGTCGGGTCCAGGTACCAGGGCCCGGTGCCCTTGCCGAAGGTCTTCGGATCGGGCGTCAGGACCAGCGCGTCGGCGCTCGCCACGACCTTCATGGTGGAGACGTTCGCCCCGTCACCCGGCTGCTCGGCCGAGGAGCGGACGCCCGGCACGGGAGCGGCCACGGAAGCGGCCGCGAGGGCTCCGGAGGCCTGCTGCGCCGCCTTCGTCCAGCGCGGCGCGGGGGCCGCGTACGCCGAGTCCCACTGGAACGGGGTCGGGGCGTGCATGCGGGCCTTGCCGTGGCCGTCCTTGAGGACGATGTTGCCGGCGCGGTCGGCGGACAGCTTCAGGCCGGTGGTGCGCACCGGGAAGCGCAGCTCCTTGAGCCGCGGATCGGCGGCGGCCTTCGCCGTCTTGACGACGACGACCTCGCGCCAGCCGCCGTCGGCGAGCGCGGTCAGCTTCAGGTCCACGTCGGGCAGCACCGAGGCGTACGTGGCCGTGGCGCCGCTCAGCGCCGGCTTCGGCAGGGCGAACGGCGCGGTCACCGCGAACCGCTTGCCGTCGTCCGTGGTGATGGTGGCCAGCGGGCCGGTGCCGCCGCCGGAGAGCGCCAGACGGGCGCCGGTCTCCTTCGGCACGACGGTGTTTCCGGGGCCCGCGTGCAGCGTCGGGTCCAGGGTGCGCCAGTGGCCGGCGCGCTTGACCCGTACGGACTGGGCGTGGGTCTTGGTGATGAGCCGGTGGCCGTTCGGGCTGGCGACCGTCTCCGACGACTCCGTGGTCAGGGCGTCGACCGGGACGGGCCTGCCGGTCTCCTTGGCCTTGCGCAGGGCGTCCTGCACGGCCTTGTCGGTGCCGGTGGCGGCCTTCGGCTGCCGGGCGTCGCCCCGGGCGGCGGCGGCCGTCGTGGTGCCACTGGTGGCGGTGGCGGGCGTCGCCGCCACCGCGAGCGGTGCGGCGGTC
>NZ_JBSGBF010000131.1:0-19035 GCF_053601115.1 Streptomyces sp. NPDC004788 | reverse complement strand
TTGCCGGCCCCGGCCCTTCTTTTTGGGGTGTTTCGGCCTTCCCGTGTTGTGGGGGGTGCGCCCCGCAGCCCCCCCCCGCCCCCGCCCCCCCGGCCGCCCCCCCCCCACCTGGTGAGGAGGCGGCCGGGAGGTGCGTCGCGGGCGAGCTCAGGCGCAGCCCGTGCCGTCCGCGCGGCAGACCACGCCGTCGAGCGGGGCCGGGTCGGCGGCCTGCCTGGCCTGGGCGTCGAGGACGGCCTTGCGGAGCTGGGCCGCGGTGGGGACGCCCTCCAGGCGGATGTCGCCGACGAGGATGGTCGGGACGGCCTGGACGCGGTTGGCCTCGGCCTCGCGCAGGGCGTCCTGGTGGCGCTCGTAGTACGTGCCGTCCTCCAGCGCCTTGCGGTAGGCCGGCCCGTCGAGGCCGATCTCCTCGGCGAGGGCGACGAGGACGTCGAGCTGTCCGAGGTCCAGGTTCTCCTGGAAGAAGGCCCGGAACATGCGCTGGTTGTACGCGTCACCGAGGCCCTGCTCGACCGCGAACTGCCAGCCCTCGAAGGCGAGTCGGGTGTACGGCTGCGGCGAGACCGTGGGCAGGGTGATGTCCACGCCCAGGCGGCGGGCCATCGGGTAGACGGCGCGCTTCCAGATCTCCGGCAGGTACGGGTCCTCCGGGCGGAGCGTCGGCTTCGGCTCGGCCCGCAGCTCGAACGGCTTCCACTCGATCTCGACGTCGAGGCCCTCGACGGCCTCTTCGAGCGGCCCTTCCGCCAGCATGCAGAAGGGGCACACGTAGTCGGACCAGACCTGGATCCTGACCTTGGTCGCGGGGTTGGTTTCGGTGCTCACCGGCGGGCGCTCCCTTGCCTGGTCAGGTACTCCTGGAACGGCACCTCGTGGCCCTCGACCGGCAGGTGGGTGGTCCTGACGCCCCACTCCGTCGGGTCGGTGCGGTAGATGCTGTACGAGGAGGAGTAGTCGAAGCCGTACTGGGCCGCGGTCCTGCGGTCGGCGGCGTAGACGATGTGCTCGACGCCGAAGTAGAGGGCGACCTGGTAACACATGGCACACGGCTCGCCGGAGGCGATGAGCGTGGCGCCGTGGGCGGCGAACGAGCCGTGCTTCGCCGTGGCGTTGCGCAGGGCGACCACCTCCGCGTGGGCGGAGGCGTCGCGGTCCTCGCGGACCCGGTTGAAGCCGGTTCCCAGGATCCGGCCGTCGTGGCGGACCACGACGCCGGAGAACGGGATGCCGCCGGTCGCCACGTGCTCGCGGCTGATGCGGACCGCTTCCAGGACCTGCCTGGTCAGCTGCTGGTGCTGCTGGTGCTGTGCTTCGGTGGTCATGCCGGCATCCCCTAGACCGCGGTCAGCCGCAGGATGATCGCGCCGCCGATGATGGACGCGAAGGACAGCAGGCGGGCGAGGGTGATCTTCTCCTTGAAGATGATCGCGCCGAAGACGACGGTGCCGACGCCGCCGATGCCGGTCCAGATGGTGTAGCCGACCGAGACGTCCAGGTCGAGCAGGGCGCGCGAGAGCGTGTAGATGCCGCCGGCCGCGGCGAGCAGCGTGAGGACGCTGGGCCACAGGCGGGTGAAGCCCTTGGTGGCGTTGGTGCCGAGCGCGAAGAGGATCTCGAAGACGATGGCGATTCCGAGGTACACCCAGGTCATGGGAACGGCTCTCTCTGCTGGAGGGTGAGGTTCAGGGGCTGATGGCTGAGCGGGGCGGTGCGGTGCCGTGCGTGCGTGCGGGTGCGCGGGTGCGCGTGCGGGTTGCCTGCACATCGGGGGGTGGTGCGGGCGCCCACAGGCGGTGCGGGGCGTACGTGCGCGGGCCGTACGTGCGCGGGGGCGTACGTGCGTGGGCCGTGCGTACGCGGGCCGTACGTGCGCGGGGGCGTACGTGCGCGGGCCGTGCGTGGTCGGAACCGACCGGTCAGACCGTGACCTTCGGGTCCGTGCTCGTCGCCGTCGGGCGCGCCGCGGTGGCCGCGCCCGCGGCCTCCGCGGCCGCCTTCTTGTCGGCGGCGATCTTGTCCGTGATGCGCAGGGTGGTGCCGCCGCCGATGATCAGGACGAAGGCGAGGACCTTCCAGATCGTCATCGGCTCGTCGTAGATCAGGGTTCCGAAGATCACCGTGCCGACGCCGCCGATGCCGGCCCAGACCGTGTAACCGACGCCCACGTCGATGTACTTGAGGGCCTGGGACAGTGTGAAGATGCCGCAGGAGGCGGCCGCGGCGGTGAGCAGCGAGGGGCCGAGGCGGGTGAAGGCGTGGGTCGCCTCGGTGGAGAGCGCGAAGGTGATCTCGAAGAGAGAGGAGAACAGCAGCCAGGCCCAGCCGATGTTGTTCTGGTTCTTCTGTGTCGAGTCCGCGGACACGTGAGCTCCTTGGTTGTTTGTCCGTGCAAGTTGTAGGCCGCCATGAGGGGCCCAAGGACGTTTCGGAGATAGCCAGGATCTTGCATGGTCATATAACCTGTTGTCAAACCCCTGTCAGAGGAGAGGTACATGAACAACACCGCAACGACACCTCCCGCCGCGACCTCCGACCAGGCCGTCTGGGACCGCGTCCTCACTCTGCACACGCACGTGGAACGGGAGCTCGCGACCGCCCTCCAGCGCCGGCACGGCATCGGCCTCTCCGAGTACCGGGCCCTGGAGAACCTCGCCGCCTCCCCCTCCAGCGAACTGCGGATGCAGGAGCTGGCCGACAAGATCGGGCTCGGACAGTCCTCGGTCACCCGGCTCGTCGAGCGCCTCAAGGGCGCCGGCTACGCGTTCAAGGACCTGTGTCCGTCCGACAAGCGCGGGGTGTACGCGGTGATCACGGACGAGGGCCGCAGCCGCTACGTGGCCGCCCGCGCGACCTACGCCGAGGTCCTCTCGGGCGCCCTGAACTCGCACGGCGCGGACCCCGCGCTCGCCGCCACCGTCGCCGCCCTGCGCAGCGCCCGCCCGGCGTAGCCCGTACGGCGCCCACAAGCCGTCAAGCCCGCGCGGCCCGCACCTCCACACCCGCGCGCGCCCGCGCCTCCGCCACTACACGCGCCCGCACCTCCGCCCCCACGCGCGCCTCGCCCCGGCGGCGCCCGCCCCGCTTCCCGCTCCCCCCTTCCCCCGTTCCC
Organism: Streptomyces sp. NPDC004788; assembly: GCF_053601115.1. NCBI lineage: Bacteria > Bacillati > Actinomycetota > Actinomycetes > Kitasatosporales > Streptomycetaceae > Streptomyces > Streptomyces sp. NPDC004788. The sequence goes on along the minus strand of NZ_JBSGBF010000131.1, from coordinate 15,923 downwards.
GCAGCCGTCGTCTCTTGGCGCCTCTCCCCCGAGAGGCGCCAAGAGGCGACGGCTTCTTTCGTGTTCACGCGACTGCAGCGCGTGCTTCACGCTGCCGCATGACACAGGGTGTACTTGTACGTACAAGCGGTGAGCTAGCTCACAACGGAACCGACTAGTACATGCTTGCGGATGCATGGATCGCCGCCCTAATGTCTGCTGCGGCGCCGATCGAGAGCGGTCGGGACCTCGCCGAATCGCACAGCGCTTGGCCCATCTTTTCCACATCATCCGGGGGAAACGTGCCATCGCCCAGCCTTGTCCGAAACCTTGCCGCGCACGCCCGGCGGCACCCCTCCTCACCGGCCCTCCTGCTCAACCAGGAGCTGGTGACCTACGGCCGATTAGCCGAACGTACGACGCAGTTAGTGCAGCGGCTCCGAGCCGCGAACCTGCCGGCCGACCGGCCGGTGTGCATACCCGCCCGCAAGGACCCGGCGACCGTCGCCCTGATGCTCGCCGCGTTCACCGAATCCCTCGTCGTCCTCGCCCCCTCGGCGGAACTCGGCGAGGACGCGCTGGACCGGATCTGCCGACAGGCCCGGGTCTCCGCGCGACTGTCCGTCGCCGCCACAAGTGCCCACGACGCCGACCACGACGGCGACCGCGACCGCGACGGTGACGACGATCTGCTCATCGAGCCCGTACCCGCGGACGAGACCGCCGCGGAGGGCTTCGCCCGGCCCCTGCCGGACCGGACCCGACTGCTGCTCACCACCTCCGGGTCCACCGGAACCCCCAAGCTGGTGCCGATCGGCACCGACGCCTTCGACGCCTTCGCGGCCTGGGCGACGGCGGAGTTCCGGATCACCTCCCAGGACGCCTCGCTGTCCTACGCCCCGCTCAACTTCGACCTGGCCCTGCTCGACGTCTGGACCTTCCTCGGCGCCGGCGCCCGGGTGGTCCTGGTCGACCGGGCGAAGGCCACCGACGGCCCCTATCTGCGCGGTCTCGTCGCCGACACCTCCGTCACCTTCGTCCAGGGCGTGCCGCTGCTCCACCGCCTTCTCACGGAGGGGAAGACGGAGGAACCCGGCGCCACCGCGTTCGAGCAGGTCCGCGAAGTGGTGTTCACCGGGGACGCGATGCCCCAGAGCTTGCTCAAGCAGTGCGCAGAATCGTTTCCTCACGCACGTTTCCACAACGTGTACGGGTGCACCGAGACCAACGACAGCTTCATCCACCCCGTCGACCCGCACACCGCCGAGGGAAAGCTCCCGATCGGCCGGCCGCTGCTCGGGGTCGAGGCCGACGTCCTCGACGACGACGGCCGGCCGCTGACCGGCCCGGGCACCGGCGAACTCGTCGTCCGCACCCCCTTCCAGACCGAGGGCTATCTCCAGCAGTCCCTCAACCAGGCCGTGTTCGTGGAGCGCGAGGCCCCACACGGCGAGGACGGACAGCGCCAGGTCTTCTACCGCACCGGCGACATCGTCACCCGCGACGCCGAGGGCACGTACACCCTCGAAGGCCGTTCCGACTGGCAGGTCAAGGTGCGCGGAGTACGCACCAACCTCCAGGAGGTCGAGTCCGTCCTCGCCCAGCACCCCGACGTCGAGGAGGCGGCCGTCGTCGCCCTGCCCGACACCGAGGCCGGCGTCCGGCTGCACGCCCGCGTCACCCGGCGGGCCGGCGCCACCCTCAGCTCCCTCAAGCTCCGCTCGTACGCCGGGGCGAACCTGCCCCGGCACGCGATCCCGTCCACCGTCCGCATCAGCGAGCTCCCGTTGCCGCGCACCTCGACCGGCAAACCCGACCGCAACAAGATCAAGGAGGAGATCAGCGCATGAGCGCCGCCCCGACCCCCACGCGTGACACCCAGGACCAGGACATCGCCGGAGAGATCCGCGCGCACCTGCTCGCCACCTACCTCAAGGGCGAGGACGTCACCGCCGAGGACCTCACCGGCGACTACGACCTCATCGAGTCCGGTGTCATCGACTCCCTCGGCCTCGTGAAGCTCATCCAGTACATCGCCAACACCTACGGGCTGCCGGTCGACGACATCGAGATCAGCCCGGACAGCTTCCGCTCGATCGACGCCATCAGCGAGACGGTCCGCAGGCACACCGCCGGCTGAGCCGCGCACCGACCACCCCAGCGCTGAACATCCCTTCTCTCAAAAGGAGTTATGCCATGTTCACCCGTACTCTCGAGGACGTCACCCCGGTCGAGTGGGGCAACGGCACCAGCCACCGGCTGCTGACCGAGGCCGACAAGATGGGCTTCACGGTCTGCAAGACCCTGGTCCGCGCGGGCACCAACTCCGCGCTGCAGTACCGCAACCACCTGGAGGCCTGCTACTGCATCGGCGGCTCGGGCGCGGTCGTGCACAAGGACGGCACCGTCTACAAGATCACCGAGGGCACGATCTACGTCCTCGACGAGCACGACCCGCACTACCTCATCGCCTCCGAGCACGAGGACCTGCACCTCATCTCCGTCTTCAACCCGCCGCTGACGGGCACCGAGAAGCACAGACTCTCCGAGGACGGCTTCTCCCAGTACGAGGCCGCGGTGCCCAGCGCCCAGCACTGAGTCCGCCCACGAGCCCGGCCGGGCCGCCCTTCCCCTCCCCCCACCGCGGCCCGGCCGAGCCCGCCCGTACCAGAAAGGAAAACCGTGGACGTCGACCTCGTCGCCCCGTACGCCGACATCCTCAACGCCGACCTCGCGGAGCTGGACGCCGACGCCGTCTTCTCCCGCACCAAGTGGCAGGCGATCAAGGACAGCGGCATCCTGCGCACCCCGTTCAAGGAGGAGTACGGCGGCGCCGGGCGCAGCTTCACCGAGACCATGCGGGTCCTGGAAGGGCTCGGCTACCTCTGCCGGGACGCCGGCATCGCCTTCTCCACCTCCACCCAGATCGTGTCCCTGGCCACGCCCCTGGAGAAGTTCGGCTCGGCGGAGCTCAAGGCCCGCTACCTGCCGCGCATCCTGTCCGGCGAGGCCGTGACCGCGCACGCCATCACCGAGGAGTCCGGCGGCTCCGACGCCATGAACATCACCACCACCGCCGTCCGCGAGGACGACCACTACGTCGTCGACGGCGGCAAGATGTTCATCACCAACGCGCCCGTCGCCGACCTCTTCCTCCTCTACGTTCGCACCGGCAGGCCCGGCCCCTTCGGCCTCACCTGCCTGCTCGTCGAGCGCGACACCCCCGGCCTGGAGATCGGCGCGCCCATGGACAAGCTGGGCCTGCGCACCTCCCCGATCGGCCGGCTCACCTTCGACAAGCTGCGCGTGCCGGTGGACCGGCGGGTCGGCGCGGAGGGCGGCGGCTTCCTCGTCCTCGACTACGTGATGAAGCGCGAGATCCTCTACGCCTTCTCCCTCACCCTCGGCGAGATGCGCCACCGCCTGGAGACCGTCCTCGCGTTCGCGGCCAAGCGGACCCAGTTCGGGCAGCCGATCGGCAGCTACCAGGCCGTCAGCCACAAGATCGTGGACATGCGGATCGCCGTCGAGACGGCGGCGAAGTGGCTCGCCGACACCGGCGCCAAGGCCGAGCGCGGCGAGGACATCTCCCTCGACCTGGCTGCCACCAAGATCGTCGTCTCCGAGGCCAACGTGCAGACCGCCCTGGCCGCCGTCCAGATCCACGGCGGGCGCGGGGTCCTCACCGAGTACGGCGTCGAGCGCGACCTGCGCAACTCCGTCGCCGGAACCATCTACTCGGGCAGCAGCGAGATCCAGCGCAACCGCATGGCCGCCCTCCTCGGACTCTGAGCTAGGAGCTCTCCCTCCCATGAGCATCGCCCTCGACGAAGTACACGCCCTCACCCGGCACACCGCCTTCCTCGACCACGAGTCCGACGAGGTCCAGAACTTCGTGGACTCCGTCGTCACGGACCGGTCCGCCGACCGGCGCGAGAACGCCGTGGCGCTCTACTACGCCGTCCGCGACGGCCTCGACTACGAGGTGTACGGCACCGACCTCAGCCCCGAGGGGATGCGCGCGTCCAGCGTCCTCAAGGCCGGCCAGGGCTTCTGCCTGCACAAGTCGATCGTGTACGCCGCCGCCGTCCGCGCCCTCGGCATCCCGTCGAAGCTGGTCTACGGCGACGTCCGCAACCACCTCGCCAGCCCGCGGCTCATCGCCCACATCGGCGGCGACGTCTTCTTCCACGGCCTCACCCAGGTCTACCTGGACGGCAAGTGGGTCAAGGCCACGCCCGTCTTCAACAAGCTGCTCTGCCGGCTGTACGGGATGGACGCCCTCGAGTTCGACGGCACCGCCGACTCGCTCTACCACCCGCACTCCAGCGAGAGCGGCAAGGGCGCCATGGAGTTCCTGAAGGACCACGGCGCCTTCGACGACGTCCCGTACGACTTCGTCATGTCCCGCATGCGGGCCCAGCACCCCGGCTTCCTCAGCGGGGACGGCGACGGCACCGGGACCGTGCGGGGCGGCTCGCTCGCCGCCGAGGCCGACACCGTCAACGCCGCACACTGAGGAGCGACGAACATGAGCAGCACCACAGCCCCCTCCGACGGCTGGGACGCCACCACCCGCATCGGCATCGTCGTCCCGTCCGCCGACATCGGCCCCGAGGCCGAGCTCCAGGCGGTCGCCCCCGCCGCCGTCTCCGTGCACGCCTCCCGCATCGACTTCGGCGGCATGCTGCCCGGCGGGCACATGGTCGCGGAGAAGATCCCGCAGGACCCCATCGCGGCGTTCGTCGAGCCCCCGGCCGTCGACAACGCCGTCAAGCTCCTGGCCGACTCGCCGCTGCACGCGCTCGTGCTCGGCTTCACCAGCTCCTCGTACGTCCTCGGCGCCGACGGTGAGCGGGCGCTGTACGAGCGGCTCGCGCCGGTCACCCGGGACATCCCGATCACCGGCACCGCCCGGGCCGCCGTCGCCGGCTTCCGCGCGCTCGGCGCCGAGCGGATCGCGATCGTCAACCCGCCGTGGTTCGACGACAAGCTCTCCACGCAGGGCAAGGAGTACTTCGAGTCGCAGGGCCTCACCGTCGTGCACCACGGCCCCGTCGGCCTGCCGTCCGAGCAGACCGCGATCACCCCGCAGAACCTGTCGGAGTGGATCCGTACGACCGTCGCCGACGCCCGCCCCGAGGCCATCCTCGTCGCCGGCAACGGCATCCGCGCCGTCGGCACGATCAAGGGCCTGGAGGCCGAGCTCGGCTTCCACGTGCTGACCGCCAACCAGGTCGTCCTGTGGCACGCGCTGCACCTGGCGGGCGCCGCCGCGACCGCCCGTACGATCACCGACTACGGGCACCTCTTCCAGGTCGCCCCCGCCGCGACCGCCCGTACGATCACCGACTACGGGCACCTCTTCCAGGTCGCCCCCGCCGCGCCCGTCGAGGCCGCCGCGCCCAGGGAGGCGTGACGGCATGCTGCCCGCCGACGGCTACGTCGCCGAGTTCACCACTCCCGAGGGCGACGTCTACCGCACGCCTCTCGTGTGCTGGCGCGAGGACGGCCCGTACGTCTATGGAGTGACCCTCCACAAGGGCGGGCTGCGCCGGGCCGAGGAGCTTCCCGGCTTCACGCGCTACGCCGTCAGGCCGGAGTGCGCCTGCGAGGCGGCCGCGGCCACGGCGTCCGTGGCCCCGGGCCTCGCCAGGCAGCTCGCGAACCGGTAGGCACGGGGTCCCCACGGCCGGGGACGGCCGGGGACGCAAAGGCCCGTGCCTGCCCCGCCGGCCCGCCCGCTCCCCCGGTTTCCGTCACCGGGGAGCGGGCGGGCCATCGCGCGTGGGGCGACGGAATACGATCGGGGGCGTTGGCAGCTGCCGATGACAACGAGTCCAGTCGCACTCCACTCGAAGGAGAATCCACATGGCGCAGGTCGCGCTCAAGGGCAACCCCGTAACGGTCGACGGCGTCCTGCCCGCGCAGGGCACCGACGCCCCCGCGTTCACCCTGGTCGGCGAGGGTCTCGCGGACAAGTCGCTGAAGGACTTCGCGGGCAAGCGCAAGGTCCTCAACATCTTCCCGAGCGTCGACACCCCGACGTGCGCCGCGTCGGTCCGCGCCTTCAACGAGAAGGCCGCCGAGCTCGACAACACCGTCGTGCTCTGCATCTCCGCCGACCTGCCCTTCGCGCAGGCCCGCTTCTGCGGCGCCGAGGGCCTGGAGAACGTGCAGAACCTCTCCACCTTCCGCGGCCGCGAGTTCCACACCGACTACGGTGTCGCGATCGCCGACGGCGCGCTGGCCGGCCTGACCGCCCGCGCGGTCGTCGTCCTCGACGAGAACGACAAGGTCCTGCACACGGAGCTCGTCAACGAGATCTCGCAGGAGCCGAACTACGAGGCCGCGCTTGCCGTCCTCTGAGGGTCCTCCGAGGGCACTGCTCATGCCGCGTCGGCCCGCTCCCGGAGCATTCCGGGGGCGGGCCGACGCCGTTGCCGCCTACGATCCGACCATGGGTGTCAACGCTCACCGGAATTCACGCTCGTACCTCTCCCTCTGGTCGAAGGACTCCTTCCTGTCGATCGGCTCCGTCGGGTCGTTCATGTCGATCGGGTCGGTCGGGTCCGCGTTCTCGATCGGCTCGGTCGGATCCTTCCTCAGCGTCGGATCGCTGCTGTCGGCCCGCTCGCGCTGGTCCGTCATGGCCTGGCGGTCCGTGCGCGGGGTCATGACCGACCGCGGCCGCCGGTCAGGGCGGCCGGGAGGCGGGGTGCCGCGCCGAGAGGGAGACTGAAGGGGTAGCACGGCCGTCTGACAGGGGTGCCCGGCCGGGTGCCCTGGAGGAGTCGTCATGGGCGGTACGGCTGTGGAGAGCCTGCGCGAGCTGCTGCGCGGCGAGGTGACCGGACCTCAGGACGCCGGGTACGACGAGGCCCGGGCGGTCTACAACGCGATGATCGACCGGCGGCCCGCGGTGATCGCGCGGTGCGCGGACACGACGGACGTCCGGGCCGTGGTGCGCTACGCCCGCGACACCGGCATGGACCTGACGGTGCGCGGCGGCGGCCACAGCGGCGGCGGGCTCTGCCTCGCCGACGGCGCGCTGATGCTGGACCTGTCGGGGATGCGCTGGGTGCGGGTCGATCCGGAGAGCCGGACGGCGGTGGTCGGCGGCGGCAGCCAGCTCGGCGACCTGGACCACGAGGCGCACGGCTACGGGCTCGCCACGCCCGCCGGGATCATGTCGACGACCGGCGTCGGCGGGCTGACCGTGGGCGGCGGGCACGGATATCTGACCCGGGCGTACGGGCTGACGGCCGACAACCTCCTCGCGGCGGACGTGGTTCTCGCCGACGGATCGTTCGTGAGGGCTTCGGCGGACGAACACACCGACCTGTTCTGGGCGTTGCGCGGCGGCGGCGGCAACTTCGGCGTGGTGACGGCCTTCACGTACGCGCTGCATCCGGTGGAGACGGTGGGCTTCGGCGTGACCGTGTGGGATCCGGAGCACATCGGCGCGGTGCTGCGCTGGTACCGGGAGTACCTGCCGGCCGCGCCCGAGGAGCTGTACGGCTTCTTCGCGACGCTGACCGTGCCGCCCGGGCCGCCGTTCCCGGAGGAGATCCACCATAAGAAGATGTGCGGGGTGGTGTGGTGCCACACGGGCGCGACGGACGAGGAGAGCCTGGCGAAGGCGTTCGCGGACGTCGCCGACCCGGCCCGGCCCGCCTTCCACTTCGCGGCGCCCGTGCCGTACCCGGCGGTCCAGTCGATGTTCGACGGGCTGATCCCGAAGGGGCTCCAGTGGTACTGGCGCGGTGACTTCTTCGACCGGATCACGGACGGCGCGATCGACGTGCACCGGACCTTCCTGGAGAACATCCCGACCGAGCTGTCGACGATGCACCTCTACCCCGTCGACGGCGCCGCCCACCGCCCCGGCCCCATGGACACGGCCTGGGCCTACCGGGACGCGGTCTGGTCCGGCGTGATCGGCGGCATCAGCCCGGAACCGGCGGAGGCGGAGGGCATCCGCGACTGGACGGTGAACTACTGGGAGGCGCTGCACCCGCACTCGATGGGCGGCGCGTACGTCAACTTCCTCGGCGCGGACGAGGGCCAGGACCGGGTCCGGGCCACGTACCGCGGGCACTACGACCGGCTGGCCGAGGTGAAGCGGGCGTACGACCCGGACAACGTGTTCCACCACAACCAGAACATCAGGCCGGCGGAGGGCTAGGGGCCGCTACCGGGCCAGGGGTTACCGCACCACGTCCCAGACCTGCTTCTGCAGCCCGTTCGCGTACACCTCGTGCTCGACCAGCGTCAGCTTCTGCGCGTCCTTGTCCGTCGTGCTGAACAGACGCTTGCCGGCGCCGAGGAGCAGCGGGAAGACCAGCAGGTGGTAGCGGTCGATCAGGCCCGCGTCCGACAGGGCCTGGTTGAGCGACGCGCTGCCGTGCACGATGATCGGCCCGCCCTCGGTCTCCTTCAGGGCGGCGACCTCGTCGACGGACCGCAGGATCGTCGTCTCGCCCCAGTTCGCCACCAGGTCGTCGTCGGTGAGGGTGGTGGAGACGACGTACTTCGGCATCTCCTTGTAGTCGGCGAACTCGGCCATGTCCGGCCACACGCCGCTGAACGCCTCGTAGCTCACCCGCCCGAGCAGCATCGCCGTGGCCTCCTGCTGCTCCCGCCCCTTGATCTCGAACGCCTCGGGCAGGAACTCGGTGTGCTTGAAGGTCCACCCGGAGTTCCGGTAACCGGGCTCGCCACCGGGGGCCTCGACGACGCCGTCCAGGGAGATGAAGGCGGAGGTGATGAGCGTACGCATGGCAGGTTCCTTGTTCTCTTCGTTGTGTCTCGGTCGTGCGCGCTGTTCTCGAAGGTACAGACGTCAGCCGGGCAGAAAACTCATCGCCCGACGGAGATATATACTTGAAGAGATCGGATATACACCCCTTGCGGAGGGCGCCATGTCCAAGACCCTGGTCGACATCGACGACGAAATGCTCGCCCGCGCCCAGCAGCAGCTCGGCACGAAGACCAAGCGGGACACCATCAACCGGGCGCTGACCATAGCGGCGGCGATCGGCGCGGACGACCGCGCGCGGGCACTCCAGTGGCTTCAGGAGAACGCCGAGGACTACCTCGACTTCGACTTCCTGGAGGAACAGGAGCGGTCCGGGCGATGAGCTACCTCGCCGACACCTCGGCAGTCTGGCGGCTGCTGCGAGGCAAGGTCGGGTCGCCGTGGCCCGAGCTCACCGCGCGCGGGCAGGTGGCGATCTGCCCGCCCGTGGAGGCCGAACTGATGAGGAGCCTGCGGTCGGGGCGGGACCACGACCCCTTCTTCAAGCAGCTGAACCGCACCTTCACCTGGGTACCCGCGCCCGACGACCCCTGGCCCGACGTCATGGAGATCCAGGAGGAACTGCTCCGGATCGGCCACCACCGCGGCCCCTCCCCCCTGGACATCCTGATCGCACTGACGGCAGAGGAGCATCAGCTGACACTCGTCCACGTCGACGACGACTTCGCCGCCGTCGCGAAGGTGCGCCCCGGCATCTCCATGATCCGCCTCGACGTCGCCTGACCCGGTCAGGGTGGGGCGTGGTGGGCACGGGGGTCAGGAGGGTCCTCGGGTCGAGGGTCCCTACCCCGCCACCAGCCTGACGGCCAGGACGACGATCAGCGTGCTCGACGCCAGGGCCGTGACCAGCCTGCCGCGCGGGCCGGTCAGGGTGCGGGCGAGGAGGGTGCCGCCGGTGGCGAGGAGGAGTTGCCAGGTGGCGGAGGCGAGGAGGGCGGCGAGGACGAAGACGGTGCGCGTGAGGGGCGTGGCGGGGGCGGCCGGGCCGGTGGCGAGGACCAGGGCGGCGAAGTAGATCACCGTCATGGGGTTGAGCAGCGTGATGCCGAGGAAGGCGAGGTAGGCGCGGCCCGGCGTCAGGGTGGCCGCGCCGTCGTCGCGGGTGGCGAGGCGGCCGGTGCGGTAGGTGCGGACGGCCGTGCGGGCGGCGCGTACGGCGAGGGTCACCAGGACCAGCGCGGAGAGCCACCGCAGTGGCGTCGTCACCGGGGCGAGCAGGGGGACGAGCACCGAACCGCCGGTGACCGCCACGAGCGCGTACCCGCCGTCGGCCGTGGCGACGCCGAGCGCCGCGCCCGCTCCCGTACGCCAGCCGGCGCGCGCCGTGACGGCGACCAGGTAGGCGCCGACCGCGCCGACGGGGATCGCGATGCCGTAGCCGGCGAGCAGGCCGGCCACCGCCGCGGCGATCACAGGGCGGCGGGGATCGCTCCTGCGGGGGACCCGGGCTGCTGCTGTCGGCGGTAGGCCGAGCCGTCCTTCGTACGGGCCAGCTGGCCGCCGATCACCAGATAGCGGCGCAGGGCCGGGAAGTCCGCGTGCACGGTCTTCAGGGCCTCGTTGACCTCGCGCTCGCTGTAGACGCGGGCCGGCTGGAAGAGCGTGGCGGCGAGGTGGTCGAGCAGGGCGGCGCGGCGGGCGGGCCGGCGCGGGATCGCCTTGAGGCGCCCGTCGGCGGTGAACAGGTCGGCGGTCATGGCACGCAGCTTGACGCCCGGCCGCCGCCGACCGCAAAGGAATTAGCCGCCGACGATCACGTTCACGGCCTCGTCGATCTTCGGCGTGGCCTGCGGCGCGCCGACCGACTGGAAGATCGGTGCCGCCTTCTCCATGAACGCCCGGAAGGCGTTCTCCGACTCCCAGAAGTCGATCACGCGCCAGCCGCCGGTACCGTCCGGACCGGCCGAGTGGGCGAGGAAGCCCTCCGGCGGCCACCAGGGCGCGGTGGTGATCTGCGCGTGGAGGCTCTCGTACATCTCTCGTGTGACGTCGGGCTGCTCGACGGTGACGACGACGGGCATGGTGCACTCCTCGGGAACGTGTGGGGGCGGGATACCGACCACCAGCACAGCAGTTGGCACCCCGCCCCGCACCACGGCCACGCCCGATCGGGCTACCTCCGGCTACCTCCCCAGCCGGTAGCGGATCTTCTTCACCAGCTCCTTCAGGTCCGGCGCCCGCAGCAGGCTGTAGTGGTCGGCGTCCAGCTCCACCACCGTCGGCGGGCGCGTCGACCAGCCGGTCGTGCCCTCCAGGAAGGAGTAGTCGTCGCCCTGCGCCTTGAAGATGGTGACCGGGCAGGATACCTGACGCTCGGTCAGCTCCTTGAAGGTGTACGTGAAGTCGAAGGTCTTCTCGACGATCGTGATGATCCGGGCCACCAGCTCCGGGTCGAGCGCCGGGAACTGCACCGTCACGTGCTTCGCGAAACTCGCCGCGTCCGTCGCCGGCACGTCCGCGAGCGCGCCCGCGAAGACCGAGTACAGGATCTGGGTGAAGCCCGGGTTGTCGTACGAGGCCCCGCCGGCCGCCGACTCCGCGCGCACCTTCGGCGAGCCCGGCGCGATCAGGAACAGGTGCTCGACCTGCTCCCCCGCCGCCTCAAGCAGGTGCGCCGACTCGAAGGCGACGCGCGCGCCGAAGGAGTAGCCCCACAGGGTGTACGGGCCGGAGGGCTGGCGGCGCCGGATCGCGGCGACGTCGGCCGCGGCCATCTCGCGGATGGTGTCGTACGGGGTCTCGCCGCGGTTGATGCCGTGCGCCTGGACGCCGTAGAACGGGCGGTCGATGCCGATCTCCTCCGCGAGGAAGCGGAGGTTCATGGTGTAGCCGCCGAGGCCCGGCCAGCAGTAGACCGGCGACTGGGCGCCGTCCGCGTGCAGCCGGACGAGCCGCGACGCCGGGGCCGCGGCGGCGCCGTCGACGCGGTGGGCGAGCTTCTCGATGGTCGGGCACTCGAAGAGGATCTGCAGCGGCAGCGCGGCGGCCGTGCCCGACTCGCCCGCGAACTCGCGGTTGATCTTCGTGATGAGCGCGACCGCGATCAGCGAGTTGCCGCCCGACTCGAAGAAGTCGTCCAGGACGGAGACCGCCTCGACCTCCTCGTACTTCAGCGCCGCCGCCCAGATCTCCGCGAGCCGCTGCTCGGTGCGGGTCCGCGGCAGGACGTGCGGGCGGCCGTGCAGACCGGCGTTGACGACGGCGAGGTCGGCGAGCGCCTTGGCGTCGACCTTGCCGTTGGCGGAGAGCGGCAGCCGGTCGAGGACGACGACCCGGTTGGGGATCATGTAGTCGGGCAGGTGGTTCGCCAGGTCGTCGCGGATCATCTCCGCGGGGCCCTTCATGTGGACGGAGTCCTCGTACATGCCCTCGCTGAGCCGCTGCTCCTCGCTGATCCGGCCGCCGACGAAGAAGTACGAGGGGCCGGTCGGCCGGCCGGCCGCGGCGAGCACCTCGTCCATGCGGCGGGCGGCGGGCAGCGGGTTGCCGGACATCGAGCTGTAGCCGGAGGACATGAACCCGAGGCCGTGGACCTCCGAGCCGAGCTGGAGCCGCTGCAGGGCGCGGCCGAGGTCGATGTACGAGCGCCAGGACGCGTCCGGGCCGTCCGTCCGGGCGACCACGGTGACGCCGAGCGAGGCCCGGTCGTACACCGCCTGGTTGATCGCGATGACGTGCTTCTTCTCCACCAGGCCGGCGGCGACGCGGACCAGCTCGCCGTTCTCGTAGGCGTACTGCCCGGCCGCCAGGTCCGCGATCCGCTCCGGGTGCGCCTGCACGTACAGGTCCACGTCCGGTTCGGCCACCGACTCCTCGTCGTACGGGACCAGTTCGAAGACCGCCAGGTCCGCGCCGTCGTCGGGGTCGCCGCCGCGCAGCGGGCGGATGTCGAGGCCGAGCGGCGGCAGGATCTCCTCGAAGAGGCCGACCATGTGACCGGTCTCGATCTCCAGCACCTCGCGGATGTTGTTCTTGTAGACCGGCTCGATCGCCTCCCACTTGCCGTGGAAGGCGAAGCGGACCAGCGGCTCGCCCTCCGCCGTACCGGCCCGCATCAGGAACAGCCGGTGGTGCACCGGGTGGTAGTAGTACGTGCCCGGCTCCAGGCCCGCGATGCCGCGCACCTCCACGTACAGCTGCGTCGCGTAGAGCGCGCCCGGCGAGGCGTAGCCGTACTTCGGCAGCAGCCGCTCCTCGCTGAGGAACTGGCCGAACCAGCGCAGGATCTCGCCCAGGTCGGCGGCCGCGAGGGTGCCGATCGCGCGGGAGCCGATGCCCTCGGGGCGGCGGGCCAGTGCGCCGAGGACGTCGGCGCGGGTGACCGGGCCGCCCTCGTAGAAGCGGTAGGTCTTGCGGGCGAAGACGGTGCGGCGGGTCCGCTCGCTCGGCGTGCGGCCGGGCAGTTCGACGACCGGGCGGCCGGCGAGCGCGGACGCGTCGAGGGTGCCGGCGTTGGACAGCTGCGCCTTGACCTGGAGCTTGGACTCCTTGGACTGGTGGTGGGCGCCGTGGTTGCCCTGGTCCATCAGGGCGGCTTCCTTCGGGGAGAGCTCGACGCAGGCGACCAGGTTCTGGAAGCCGGTGCGGGGCTCGTTCTTGACGATGACGGCCGCGTTCTTGACCCAGTCGTGGTTCTCGATGGCGAGCGCGATCTCGTCGAGCTCGACGCGGAAGCCGCGGAGCTTGATCTGGTTGTCGGCGCGGCCGGCGAACTGGACGGTGCCGTCCTCGTTCAGCGTCGCCAGGTCACCCGTACGGTACAGCCGCTCGCCGGTCTCGCTCGTGATGAACTTCTCGGCCGTGAGCTCGGGCCGGTCCAGGTACCCCCGCGCGACCTGGACGCCGCCGATGCACAGCTCGCCGTCACGTATGTGGAAGCTCGTCTCGTAGGCCGGTCTGCCGATGGGGATCGCGGCCGGGCCGTCGGCGACGGTGGCGCGGTCGACGGTGTGGGACGAGGCGTTGATGGTGCACTCGGTGGGGCCGTACAGGTTGACCAGTTCCGCGTCGGGCAGCTCGGCGAGGACCTGGACCGCGAGGTTGCGGGAGAGGATCTCACCGCCCGAGTAGACGCGGCGCAGGGTGGTGCAGGAGCCGAGGCGCTCGGTGTCGACGAGGGCCTGGAGGAGGGTCGGCACGCACTGGAGCATGGTGGCGCCGTGCCGCCGTACGGTGTCGATGAGGCCCTCGGGGTCGCGGTAGACGCCGGGCGGCCCCATGGCGACGCGGGCGCCGACGGCCGGGGCGAGGATCTCCCACTGGGCGGCGTCGAAGCTCATGGGGGTCTTCTGGACGACGGTCTCGCCGGGGCCCAGGTGGTGCTCGGCGGCCATCCACCGCATCTGGGCGACGATCGAGCGGTGCTCGACCATGACACCCTTGGGCTTGCCGGTGGAGCCGGAGGTGTAGATGACGTACGCGAGCTGGGACGGCTCCAACTCGGCGTCGACGAGCGGCTGTTCCTCGCCGGCCGTGCGCCAGGCGTGCTGGACGGCGTCCTTGAGGGTGACGACGGTGGTGCCGGGCGGGGCGAGCTCGGTGACGCGCGCGCGGAAGCGTTCCTGGGTGAAGACGATGCGGGCGCCGCTGTCCTCGATCATGTAGCGCAGGCGCTCCTCCGGGTACTCCGGGGAGAGCGGGACGTACGCGCCGCCGGAGAGCACCACACCCCACGTACCGATCACCAGTTCGAGTGACGGTTCGACATGGACGCCGACGCGGTGGTCGGCGGCGACGCCGAGGGTGCGGAGGTAGCCGGCGAGGACGGCGGCGCCTTCGTGGAGCTCGCGGAAGCTCAGCGTTTCGTCGCCGAAGGCTACGGCGGTGTCGTCCGGGCGTGCCGCCATCTGGGCGTGCAGGAGCTGGTCGAGCGTGGGCATAAGGTCGTCCCTTCGTCTGCGGGCCACGGGGCGCGGGGGTGGGCCGAGCGGGCCGGGCACGTGCCGGCCGGTGGGGGGTTGCGCCCACCCGTTCCGCCCTGCGGAACAAATGCCCACAAACCCCCCACGCGCCCAGCGCGCCCACACCCCCGCGCCATGGCGCCCGCCCCCGCGGGCTCAGCGGTAGATGAGAAGTTCCTGCTCCGTCGCGCCCGTCAGTTCGTAGCGGGTCCGTACCAGCGGGCGTCCTGAGTAGATGCGGATCAAAGTGGCGGCGTCGCCGTGGAAGCGGGCCGGGTCGCGGCCCTCGATGGCGTTGCCGAGGTCGACCTCGCCGCCGCGGTCCGCCAGGGTGCCGACGAGGCGGGGGGTCTCCCGCTTGCGGCTGGTGACGGAGAGCAGCGGCAGGGCCAGGTCGAGGGCGTCGCCGCAGTAGGCGCCGGGTTCGCCGAAGGCCTCCCGTACGTCTCCGGCGTGCACCCACTCGCCGAGGGCGACCGCGTCGAGCCGGCCGTCCTCCCGCTCGGCGATGACCGGCCCGGCCTCGGTGAAGCCGCGCTCCAGTTCGTCGAGGATCCGGCCCAGCGGCCAGTCCTCGCGCTCGGCCACGTCGCAGGCGTTGGCCTCGGGCAGGAACACGCCCTCCTCCAGCCTTCCCTCGACGATCCTGATGAGCGCCGCCGCGCAGTGGGCGAGCACCTGCCGGGCGGTCCAGCCCGGGCAGGCGGTGCGGTTCTCGTACGCCTCCGCCGGTGTGCGGCGCAGCAGCGGCATCAGCAGGTCCCGCTCCGTCTTCAGGAGACGGTCCGGGAGCCACGGGTCACGTGGTGCCTCCTCAAGGCGGTCGGTACACACGTGCGGCCTCAGTAGCGGTAGTGGTCCGGCTTGTACGGGCCCTCGACCGGGACGCCGATGTACGCGGCCTGCTCGGGGCGCAGCTCGGTGAGCTTCACGCCGAGGGCGTCGAGGTGGAGGCGGGCGACCTTCTCGTCGAGGTGCTTCGGCAGCGTGTAGACGCCGACCGGGTACGCGTCCGTCTTCGTGAAGAGCTCGATCTGGGCCAGGGTCTGGTCCGCGAAGGAGTTCGACATCACGAACGACGGGTGGCCGGTGGCGTTGCCGAGGTTCAGCAGGCGGCCCTCGGACAGCACGATGACGACCTTGCCGTCGGGGAAGGTCCAGGTGTGGACCTGCGGCTTGACCTCGTCCTTCACGATGCCGGGGATCCGTGCGAGGCCGGCCAT
>NZ_JBSGBF010000130.1:0-19143 GCF_053601115.1 Streptomyces sp. NPDC004788 | reverse complement strand
GCGCGAGCGGCGGGGGCGGGGCCCTCGCCGTCGTCAGGCCGCCAGGAACGCCTCGATCGCGTCCGCCAGTGCCTTCGGGGTCTCCTCCGGGGCGTAGTGGCCCGCGTCCGGGAGGACCGTGAGGCGTGCGTTGGGGTACCAGCGCAGCCAGGTGGACTCCATGGCGTCGGCGCCGAGGGCCGGGTCGTGGGCGCCGACGACGAGCAGGACGGGGGCCGGGTTGTCGCGGACGCGCTCGTGGAAGTCGGTGCGCGACCAGGAGTCGAGGTAGGCGCGGAAGGCGATGGCGGAGGAGCGGGTCACCGAGCGGTCCACCAGGGCGGAGAGCCACGCGTCGTCGTAGCGGCCGCCGGTGGTGTTGTCGATGATGGCGCGGCGGTTGCCGTGGTTCTCGGCGGCGCCGGCGAACAGCTCCCAGGTGTCCGCGTCGAGCGGGAAGCCGGCCGCGGAGACCGGGGAGATGCCGATGACCGAGCGCACCCGCTCGGGCGCGTCGAGCAGCATCAGCTGGGCGGCCTTGCCGCCCATGGAGTGGCCGACGACGGAGAAGGTGTCCCAGCCGAGGTCGTCGGCGACGGCCAGGGCGTCGGCGGCGACCTCCTCCATGGTGTACGCGCCGTCGGCGTCGATCGCCTCCCCGTAACCGCGGCAGTCCAGGAAGGCGTAGCTGCCGACGGACCCGTCGAGGTGTTCGCGCAGCGGCGCGAAGCTCGTGCGGTCGCCGAACCAGTTGTGCAGCACCAGGGCGCGGTGCGGACCGCTGCCCTCCACGTCGTAGGGAAGAACCCGGCCGGTCATCGTGCCCCCTGGTCGTGAGATCCGTTGGGGCCCGAGTCTCGCGAGCGGCGGCGGCCGGGGTCAATGCCCCCTGAGGGTGGTTCGGGAGCGGCGTCGGGAGCGGCGGTCTCCGGATGCGTGGGGCTTCCGGGCAGGCGCATCCTGACTGTGTGACGTCGTACGGCGCGGCAGGCCCCGCCCCGTCGGCCGGGCCCGGGCCGCCGCACCGGGGCGGTGGTGCCGACGGTCCCGCGGCGGACGCCCTGACGGTGGTGCTCGCGGAGTCCGTGCTGCGGGCGGTCGAGGCTGCCGGCGGCTACGCGGGCGGCGTCTATCTGCAGTCCGGGACACCGGGGCTGCTGCGTCTCGCGGTGCTCGCGGGGCTGCCGGGGCCGCTGTTCCGCCCGTGGTGGCGGATGCACATCAACCGCCCGTTCCCGGTGGCGGAGGCCCACCGCTCGGGGCAGCCGGTGCATCTGGGGGACGTCGAGGAGGCCATGCGGCTGTTCCCGCAGCTCGTGGCGAGCCTGCCGTTCCCCTTCGCCTCCCTCTACACGCCGGTCGTCGGCGGCCGCGAGCGGTTCGGTGTCCTCGTGGTGCTGCGCACCCCGACGCCCGGGGTGCCGGTCGACGCGCGGGACCGGGCCCGGATGCTGCAGGAGGCGCGGCGACTCGGAGTCACCCTCGGCGAACTGGCTGCGCACGGCACGCAGGTGGAGTGGCCGGGCGAGCCGGTCTCCGTACAGCTGCCGGCCCGGATCGGCCCGCCGGTGCGGATCGGCTACTTCGACTGGAACCTGGCCACCGGCACGGTCACCGCGGACGCCGGGCTGCGGGAGATCCTCGGCGAGCCCACCCCGTCCCCGTGGACCGTGAAGGCGCTGACCGCCCGGCTCGTGCCGGAGGACGGGTACGCCCTGTGGGCGCTGGCCCGGCAGGCGGCCGGCTCGGGCGGCCCGGCGGCACGCCGGATCCGGCTGAAGGGGCCGGACGGCGGACTGCACCTCCTGGAGGTCACGGCACGCCCGCTGCGCAGCGGCCGGGACGAGAACGTGATCACCGGTTCGCTCGTCGACCTCGGCAGCGGGCTCGTCGGCTCGGACGCAACCGACCGGCTGCCACGGGCGATCCTCGCCATCGACCGGCTCGGCCGGATCACCTACGTCAACGAGCGCACCGAGGCGCTGCTCGGGCGGCCGCGCGGGGCGCTGGCCGGGCTTCCGCTGTGGGAGGCCCTGCCGTGGTTCGCGCACCCGTACCACGAGGAGCAGCTGCGCGGGGCGCTGCTCTCGGACCAGCCGATCCACTTCCTGGCCCACCCGGGGCGCGGCGAGTGGCTGTCGCTCTCGCTCTATCCGGGGCACGACGGGGTGACGCTGGTCATGGAGCCGGAGAGCGACCCGGCCGGGCCGCTCCGGGCCAAGCCGACCGGTGAGGTCGACGGGCTCTCCTCACCGGAGGGCCGGGCCGCGGCGATCTACCGTCCGGTGGCCCTGGCGATCGCGCTCTCCGAGGCGGTGACGGCCCGCCAGGTGTCCGCGGTGGTCACCGAGGAGCTCCTGCCGGCCTTCGGAGGCCGGCAGCTGGCGATCTACCTCCTGAGCGAGCGGCACCTCTACATGGCGTGGGAGACCGGCTTCCCCAAGGGCTTCCTGGAGCCCTTCGACGGCGTCGGCCTGGACGCGCACGTACCCGGCGTGGAGACGCTGACGACCGGGCGGCCGCTGTTCTTCGAGTCGATGGAGCAGCTCGGCGCGGCCTATCCGGGGCTGCCGCTCGACGCGCACTCGGGCGCCCGGGCGTTCCTGCCGCTGATCGCCTCGGGCCGGCCGGTGGGCACCTGCATCCTCGGTTTCGACGAACCGCGCGGCTTCACCGCCGAGGAGCGGACGGTGCTCACCGCGCTCGCGGGCCTGATCGCCCAGGCACTGGAGCGGGCGCAGCGGTACGACTCCGAGTCCGCCCTCGCCCGCGGGCTGCAGGACGCGCTGCTTCCGCACCGGCTGCCGGTGTACGACGGCGTGGACACCGTCGGCCGCTATCTGCCGGGCACCCAGGGCATGGACGTGGGCGGCGACTGGTACGACGTGATCGAGACGTTCCCCGGGACCCTGGCCCTGGTCATCGGCGACGTACAGGGCCACGGCGTGGCCGCGGCGGCGACGATGGGGCAGTTGCGCAGCGCCGTGCGGGCGTTCGCGCTCGGCGGGCACCCGCCGGAGGACGTGGTGCGGGGCACCAACCGGCTGCTGATCGACCTGGACCCGGGCCAGTTCGCGAGCTGCTGCTACGTCGTCCTCGACCCGGAGACGGGTCTGGCGCAGGCGGCCAGGGCCGGGCATCCGCAGCCGCTGCTGCGCCGGTCGGACGGCACGGCGGAGGTGGTGGAGCTGGCGGGCGGTGTGGTCCTCGGGGTCGACGACACCGCCACGTATCCGGTGACCCGGCTGCGGCTCGCACCGGGCGAGGTCCTCGCGCTGTTCACGGACGGTCTGGTGGAGCGGCCGGGCACGGACATCGACGAGGGCATCGAGCGGCTGCGGCGCAGCTTCGCCGCGACCGGCACGGCGGCGCTCGCGGAGACCGCCGACCGGCTGATGCGCGAGGCGCGCCAGGCCCCGGACCGCCCGGACGACATCGCGCTGCTGCTCGCGGCGCGCTGGGAGCCGCACGGCCACCGGCCGTGACGCCCGGCGGGCCGTCGCCGTCACCCGGTCGGGTGTGCGGCGTGGTCGTGCGGGCGGTGCGCGGGAAGGCTGGGCACCATCGGGGGATCGCCGGCAGGCCGTTCGAGGAGGAGATGTGCAGCAGGACAAGCAGCCGGAGTACCGGGAAGTGGTGTTCCGCGACCGGTCGGCCGGGTTCGCCTTTCTGACCCGGTCCACGGCCACGAGCGACCAGACCATCACCTGGGACGACGGCAACGAGTACCCGGTGGTGGACGTCGAGATCTCGTCGGAGAGTCACCCCTTCTACACGGGCAAGGCGCGGACGGTGGACACCGAGGGACGGATCGCGAAGTTCGAGCGTCGCTACGGCGAGGGCGACGGCTGAGCCCCAGGGCTTCCGAACAGGCGTGGAAAAGTGGCCAGGAGAAGGACAGTTCACCTTCCAGGATGAGCGAGGTGACCGCGGCGGGAGCTTCCGCCCCGCCGGGGTCACTCCTGAATCTCTTCCTGGAAGGAACGCGTCATGATCGTGGTCACCGGAGCGACCGGGAACGTCGGACGCCTGCTCGTGGCGGCTCTCGCCGAGGCCGGCGAGGACGTGACGGCGGTGAGCCGCCGGGCGGGCACGGCGCCGCTGCCCGAGGGCGTACGGCACCGGGCCGCCGACCTGGCCCGGCCGGCGGAGGCGGCCGCCGCCTTCGCGGGTGCCGACGCCGTGTACCTGCTGGTCGGCGGGGTCGGCGCGGAGCTGGACGCGCGGGCGATCGTCGCCGCCGCCGTGGCGGCCGGAGTGCGCAGGATCGTCCTGCAGTCCTCGCAACTCCTCGCCACCCGCCCGGACTCGCCGTCGCACGCCCCCCTGCGGGCGTTCGAGACGGCGGTGCGGGAATCGGGCCTGGAGTGGACGATCCTGCGGCCGTCCGGCTTCGCCTCCAACGCCTTCCTCTGGTCCGAGTCGGTGCGCGCCGCCCGCACCGTCGCCGCGCCCTTCGCCGATGTGGCGCTGCCGGTCGTCGACCCGGCGGACATCGCGGACGTGGCCGCCGCCGCGCTCCGCGAGGACGGGCACCGAGGGCGTACGTATGTGCTGACCGGTCCGGCGGCGGTGAGCCCGCGCGAGCAGGCGGCGGCGCTCGCGCGGGCGGTGGAGGCGCCGGTGCGGTTCGTGGCGCAGACCCGGACGGAGGCGCGCGCCCATCTGGTGCGGTTCCTGCCGGAGCCGGCCGTGGACGGGATGCTGTCGGTGCTGGGCGAGCCGAGCGCGGAGGAGCAGCGGGTGAGTCCGGACGTGGCGCGGGTACTCGGACGCGCCGGGCGGCCGTTCGCGGCGTGGGCGGAGCGCAACGCGGCCGCCTTCGCCTGAGGCAAGGCATGTCCGGCCTGATCGGCTTGTCCCGCCTGATCGGCCCTTTCCGGGGCGTTGTCAGTGGTGGCTCGTAGGGTGGTCGGTGCCGGTGGGGAGCCGGCCCTACGGGGTGACGACGGGAGGCGGGATCATGCGGGAGCTGTATCTGGCGGAGGTGGGGGCCTGCGTGCGATGGCTCGATCTGCCGGGCGCCCAGGAGGAGGACGACGGGCCGGCGCGGGTGTTCGTGCACGGTCTGGGCTGCACGGGCGCGTCGGACTTCGCGCACGTCGCGGTGCATCCGGCGCTGCCCCGGCGGCGCTCGCTCCTGGTCGATCTGCTGGGCTTCGGGCTGAGCGACCGGCCGGGCGGCTTCGACTACCGGATGGAGTCCCAGGCGGCGGTCGTGGCCCGGATCCTCGACCACGAGGGCCTGACCGGGGTGGAGCTGGTGGGGCACTCGATGGGCGGGGCCGTCGCGGTCCATCTCGCCGCCGCGCGCCCGGATCTGGTGGAGCGGCTGGTGGTGGCCGAGCCCAACCTGTATGCCGGCGGAGGGATGTTCTCCTCCCCCGTCGCGGCACAGGACGAGCAGTCCTTCGTGCGCGAGGGCTTCGCGGCGATGCTCGCCACGCAGCAGCGGGCGGACTACGCGGCGCGGCTGCGGCTCGCGGACCCGCTGGCCGTGCACCGCAGCGCCGTGGCGCTGGTGGAGGGTTCGGCGCCGGCGGCCGGTGACCTGTTTGCGGCGCTGCAGCGGCCGCGGGCGTTCCTGGTGGGTGAGGCGAGTCTGCCGGACGCCGATGCCGAGAAGGTGGCGGCCGAGGGCATACCCGTGCTCGTGATCCCGGCGGCAGGTCACAACCTGATGATCGACAACCCGGACGGCTTCGCCCGGGCGCTGGCGGAGGCCCTCACCTGACGCCCTCCGCCGGGCGACCGCCCCCGGCCGGATGCGGCACGGGGGGGGGGGTCGTCGCCCGGCGCGGCGGCCGGGCGGCGGTCTCAGACCGTGCCGGAGGCGGCGACGCGGATGTCGGCGCTGGTGCGGCCGGAGGCGGAGCCGAGGCCCTCGATCTTCTTGACGATGTCCATGCCCTCGACGACCTCGCCGAAGACGACGTGCTTGCCGTCGAGCCAGGGGGTCACGACGGTCGTGATGAAGAACTGGGAGCCGTTGGTGTTCTTGCCCGCGTTCGCCATCGAGAGCAGGCCCGCGCGGTCGTGCTTCCGCTCGAAGTTCTCGTCGGCGAACTTCTCGCCGTAGATGCTCTTGCCGCCGGTGCCGTTCTCGTTGGTGAAGTCACCGCCCTGGAGCATGAACTGGGGGATGACGCGGTGGAACGGGGAGCCGGCGTAGCCGAAGCCGTTCTGGCCGGTGCACAGCTCACGGAAGTTGCGGGCGGTCTTCGGCACGACGTCGTCGTACAGCTTGAAGACGATGCGGCCGGCGGCCTCGCCGTTGATGGTGATGTCGAAGTAAACGTTGTCGCTCATGGGGACATCCTGTCATTTCCCAGGTACTGCGCGCGCACGGGCCACCGCCTCTCGGGTGGTGGCAGCGTGAACGTGCCCCGCACGGCCCTGTCGGGAGGGCGGTGCGAGGCACGGAAGCATGCGGGGTGAGCGGTCAGATGAGACCGCCGGTGTGCAGGGTCTGAACGGTGTCGCCGGCCTTCTCGACGGTCCCGTGCAGGAGGGCGCCGGCGCCCTGGTCCTCCTGGAGCAGACCGGTGATCCCGTCGACCGGGCTGCTGCTCTCCGCGGCGGAGGCGTGCGGGGGCGGGGTGACGAGGGCGGTGACGACACCGGCGGCGAGGGAGGCGATGGCGAGCATGCTGCGCTTCTTCATGGCCTGGTCAACTGCCGAGGAGCGCCGAGGTTACGGGGGCGCCCGCGCTCTTTCCCGTACGCGCCCCCACCCGCACGCCTGTGTCATACACCCCGAAGGCTGAAGAATCGGTCGAAAAAACACAGAAAGGGAGGAACCGTATAGTTGAGGGCGGATATCTCTCCCAGTGACACCACTGTCCCCGTCGCAGAAGAAAGCCGGGGGACGTCATGCTCCACCGTCAGAGCCTCGCGGCCACGGCCGCCGGCATCCTCCTCGCCGCCGGGATCGGGGCCACCGTCCCCGCCGGCGCCACCGCCGCACCGCCCCGCACGACGCCCCCGCCGGCCACGGCCCAGGTCGTCAACGTGCGCTGGGGCGGTCACCCCACCTTCGACCGGCTCGTCGTCGACGTCCGGGGCACGATGCCCCCGGTGACCGTCAAGCCCGTGAAGGTGCTGCGCTACGACGGCTCGGGCAACAGGGTCCCGCTCCCCGGGAAGTTCTTCCTGGAGATCAAGCTCTCGCCCGCCACCGCCCACAACGCCGCCGGTCAGTCCGTCTACCAGGGACCCCGGCTGGTCAGGATCCATCTGCCCGCGCTCAAGGGCGTCGCCCTCACCGGCGACTTCGAGGGCGTCGTCACCGTCGGAGCGGCCTTCCACACCAAGCCCGTCTACAAGTCCTTCGTGCTGCACTCCCCCGAGCGCTTCGTGCTCGACATCGCCCACCCGGTCCACCCGATGCCCCACTGCCAGCGGTGAGCCCGCGGCAACCGCCGCACCGCCACCGGGGCGACGACCGTCCGGTGACGGTCGCCGCCCCTCACCGCGCCGCGGACGGGCCCGGCTCAGCAGTCGTGGCCGGACTCCAGGTACAGGGTGGCTCCGGTCCGACGGGCCCGGTCGACCTCGGCGAGACGGCGGAAGGAGCGCGGGTTCATCTCCGCCTCCCACTCGGCGAGGGTCAGCAGCCGGTACTCGGTGTGTTCGGTCGGGTCGAGGACCACGGCGGCGATCTGCTCGTCGGACAGTTCGCCGCCGTCGAAGATGAATCCGATGTGGTTGGCCGGCCACTGCTCGCCGCGGTCGGTGACGAAGTGGGCCGCGAGCAGCCGCGGTTCGCCCTCGTACACCAGGCCGGTCTCCTCCCGGCACTCCCGGACGGCCGTCTCCCAGGGCGTCTCCCCCGGGTCCATGTTCCCGCCGGGCCACTGCCACACCCCGGGCTCGAAGGCCGCGCGCAGCTGCAGGGGGCGGCCGTGGGTGTCGGTGAAGTACAGGCAGGCGTACGCGGTCGCTCTCGGCAGCGTCGCGATGAACTCGGCGGGCGGCAGCCAGGTGTTCGCCATGGGCGGCTCTCTCTCGGCAGGCGAATGGATCACCGCCCATCCAAGCGGTCGGAGCGCCCCGGCCGGGCCCTGAGCCCGGTCATCACCGGATCGTGTGATCACCGGACATCACCCCTGCGGGGTACCCCCGGAGATGACAGCGGTCGGCCCGGTCTGTCGTCCACGGGGCGATGTGCGCGGCGGGGCCGGGGCGGCACCGTGGTGCCATGATCGACGTCAGGCAACTCACCAAGCGCTACGGCACCAAGACCGCCGTGGACGCGCTCAGTTTCACCGTACGGCCGGGCCGGGTGACGGGCTTCCTCGGGCCGAACGGGGCCGGCAAGAGCACCACGCTGCGGATGGTCCTCGGGCTGCACACCCCGACGAGCGGGACGGTGACGGTCTCGGGCCGCCCGTTCCGCGACCGGCCGCGCGGCTTGTGGCACGTCGGCGCGCTCCTCGACGCGGGGGACGCGCACGGCGGGCGGACGGCCCGGGCCCATCTGCGGATGCTCGCCCGCTCCAACCGGATCCCGGTCGCGCGGGTCGACGCGCTCCTGGAGGAGGTCGGTCTGGCGGGCGCGGCCCGGCGCCGCATCGGCGGCTTCTCGCTGGGGATGCGACAGCGGCTCGGGATCGCCGCCGCGCTGCTCGGCGATCCGCCGGTGCTGCTCTTCGACGAGCCGCTCAACGGACTCGACCCGGAAGGGGCGCAGTGGGTGCGCGGCCTGTTCCGGCGGCTGGCGGCCGAGGGCCGCACGGTCTTCGTCTCCAGCCATCTGATGAGCGAGATGGAGCACACCGCGGACGACCTGGTGGTGGTCGGCCGGGGCAGGCTGATCGCGGCGGAGAGCCTGGCGGACTTCTCGGCGCGCGGCACCCGGCCGGGCGTCACGGTCGGCACCCCGGCCGCCGCCGAGCTGGCCCGGCTGCTGCGCGCGGAGGGCGCGGCGGTACGGGAGGAGGCCGGCGGGCTGCTGACGGTGACGGGTCTGGACGCGGTCCGGATCGGCGACCTCGCGCACGCCCGGCGGCTGCCGCTGCACCAGCTGACCACACGGAAGGCATCCCTGGAGGAGGCGTTCATGGAACTGACCGCCGACAGCGTCGAGTACCCGGCGGGAGACGCCCGATGACCGACCTCGCCCTTGTTCCGACCGAGCCCCGTGCCCGCTTCCGCGACCTGCTGGCCGCGGAGTGGTGCAAGCTCTGGTCACTGCGCTCGACCGGCTGGTCGCTGCTGCTCGGCGTGCTCGCGGTGGTCGCGTTCAACGTGGGCCAGGCATGGGACCGCTACCGGTACTGGCCGACCTACGACACCGCCAGCCGGGCCGGCTATGTGCGCGACGGCATGGCGCTGTGGGACGCGTTCACCGGGAACGCGGCCACGGTGATGATCCTCGCCGCGGCGGCGATGGGGGCGGTGGCGGTCACCGGCGAGTACGGCAGCGGGCTGATCCGTACGACGTTCGCCGCCGTCCCGGCCCGGCGCCCGCTGATGGCCGCCAAGGTGCTCGTGGTGGCCGGGGTGACGACGGGCTTCGGCGCGGTGGCCGCCGCGGGCTCGTTCTTCGCGACGCAGGCGATCCTGTCCGTGCACGGCATCGGCCTGTCGATCGGACACCCGGGGGCGCTGCGGGTCGTGGTCGCGTCGGCGCTGCTCGCGCCGGTGAGCGCGCTGGCCGGGATGGCGCTCGGCACGCTGCTGCGGACCGGCGCGGCGACGGTCGTGGCGAACGTGGTGCTGCTTCTGCTGGTGCCGGCGGTGACCAGCGAGAAGCACCACTGGTCGGCGGTCCTCGCCCACGTACAGCCGCACAAGGCCTGGCAGCGGCTGGTGAAGACGGTGGACTGGCCGGAGCCGTTCCCGTGGACGGTCGGCGGGGCGTGGCTGGTGTACGGGGTGTGGGCGCTCGTGGCGGCGGCGGTGACGGTCCTCGCGGTGCAGCGCAGGGACCAGTGAGGCCGCTTGGACCCGTGGGGCCCGGGGCCGCTCAGGGCTGCTCCGGGCCGGGCGGCTCGCGGTTGAGCCGGCGCAGCAGGAGCAGTTCGTGGACCAGACGGCCGACGAGGGCGCTGCCGTAGACGACGAAGCCGACGCCGACGAGCCAGGACTGGAGCACGAGGACGGTGCCGAACTGGCCGTACGTCACCGCGTTGGAGGCGATGAGCGGGGAGAAGACGTACTGCGAGAAGACCCGCAGGCCGAGCAGGCCGAGCGAGGTGAGGACGGCGCCCGGGAGCAGGGCCCGCCAGCGGATCCGGCCGCACAGCAGGAAGCGCTGCGACCACCAGAAGAAGGCGAAGGTGCCGGTGAGGTCGGCGGCGGCGACCAGGACGGTGACGCCGGTGGACGACTGCTCCGGGGTGGGGGCGGCGACGAAGAGCAGAAGCGCGGCGATCAGGACGCCGAGCCAGACGACGTGGCGCCACATGGTGTGCCAGCGCGCCGTGGGCAGGTCCCAGACGCGCTCGTAGCCGGTCTGGACGGCCGAGCCGAAGGTCACGCCGAAGGCGGCGAGCGCGGCGAGACCGAAGGCGGTGGTGCGCTCCAGGGTCGCCCCCGGCTGCCCGAAGAGCCGTTCGACCTCTTCCCGGGAGACCTCGGAGACGCCGAGGCCCTCGATGAGCCAGCGAGCGAAGCCGTGGCCGCTGGCGAGGTCGGCGGCGGCCACGACGATGAGGAGGGGGATGAGGGTGAGCAGGCTGAGCGCGGCGAACCCCATGGCGCGGTGCATCAGTTCCATCTCGCGCCCGCGGTTCCACACCAGCCCGACGGGTGAGGCGAGGATGCGGGCGTAGTGCCGGGGGAACCAATGAACGTGCTCTCTGGGGGCATCGTCGTGCGGCGCACCGGAAGTGGGGGGCATGCCTCGTGGGGTACCCCGCTCACCGGCCGAACCCGTCCGGCGTGCCGCCGAACGGGTGGGTCCGGGTGGGAACGGGCCGGTTCCGGAGCTCCGGACGCGAGGCCGGGTACGTGGAGCTGAGGCTTCGGGCCCGGTACGTGGAGCTGAGGCTTCGAGGCCGGCTTCTTGGAGCTGAGGCTTCGAGGCCGGTGCGTGGCTCCGGTGTCCGGGGTCCGATGTCCGGTGAGGAGTCAGAAACGGGCGTACGGGCGCCCGGTGCGGGTGCAGTGGTCGGGGGCGGTGTCGTCGCCGGGGTACGGGGCCCCGGTGGCCTGGAGGGCGGCGCTCACGAGGGTCGCCAGGAGGTCGATGTCCGATCCGGTGTCCAGACGGACCGTCACCCAGCCGGAGCCGGCGCGCAGTCGGAGCGCGCTGGAGCCGAGGAGGGCCGGCCGGAGCCGGGCGATCATGGCACGGGTGAGGTGGACTTCGGCCTCGTGCTCGCCATGGAAGTGCACGATCTCTTGTGTCGCGGTGCGCAGTCCGAGCTCGGCGCCGCACGGCGTACGGTCGGCGATCAGCGAGGGCCAGCTCATCAGGCGTTCACTGGCGTGCCTGGCTGTGTTCATACCGAGGAGAGTGCCCCGCCGCGGGGACCGGCACAAGCGTCCGGCCGAAAGAATTCCGCCGGGGCCGAAAACAGTCGACTCGCCTCAGGTCACGGGCCGTTCGCGGACCCGGGCGGCGAGCACGGCGACGTCGTCCTCGGCGGTGTCCGCGGCGAGCCGGCGCAGCACCTCGTCGACGACCGCTTCCGGGCCGGAACCGGCCGGCAGGCGGAGGGCGGCGAGCCGGGCGAGGGAGGCGTCGATGTCCTCGCCGCGCCGTTCGACCAGGCCGTCCGTGAAGAGCAGCAGGGTGTCGGTGGGGGTGAGAGAGCGGACGGCCGGTTCGTAGCCGCCGAGGCCGGTGCCGAGCGGCGGGCCGACGGGGAGGTCGACGAGCTCGGCGGAGCCGTCGGCGGCGAAGACGACGGGCGGAAGGTGGCCGGCGCTGGCGAAGGTGGCGGTGGCGCGGGCCGGGTCGACCTGGATCAGCAGACAGGTGGCGGGGCGCCGGGCCTCGTCCTCGGCGACGACGGCGTCCAGCTGGCGCAGCACCCGGTGTGGGGGCAGGTCGGTGGCGGCGACCTCGCGCAGGGCGCCGCGGTAGGCGTTCATGTCGACGGCGGCGTCCAGGCCGTGGCCCATGACGTCGCCGACCACCAGGAGGCTGCGGCCGAAGTGGAGCCGCACGGTCTCGAACCAGTCGCCGCCGACGAGGGTGCGCGGGCCTGCCGGCAGGTAGCGGCCGGCGATCTCCAGGTTGGGGTGCGGGCGGCCCGGTTCGGCGACCAGGGCGCGCTGCAGGTGCAGGGCGGTGGCCTCGGTCGCGGCGAGCCTGCGGGCGTGTCCGAGGTGGACGGCGGCGAGCCGGGCGGCGTGGGCGACCACGGCCTCGTCGTGCCCGGAGAAGCCCCCGCCGGCCCGCGCCACCCGCACCCGGCCCAGCTCCTCACCCGTGGTGGCGAGCAGCGGCACGGCGAGGCCGGCGGTACGGGGCGGGCCGCCGCGGCCGACCGCGCCGACGTCCTCAGCGCCGGCGCCCTCCGCGCCCTTGTCCTCCGCGCCCACGGCCCCAGCGCCCGCACCCTCGTCGGCCGCGGCCCCAGCGCCCGCACCCTCGTCGGCCGCGTCCGCTGCCTCCTCCAGCAGTGCGGGGTTTCCGGCCACCGCGACCGGCCCGGACGCGGCCGGGGCGCCGTCCTGGGGGTGGAGGTCGACGGCTGCGGCTCCGGCGACCCGGCGGACCAGGAATCCGGCCAGTTCGGCACAGATGACCCGCTCGTCGAGCCGGGTCCCTATCTCGGTGGCGGCGTGCTCCACGGCGTCGAGCCGGGCGAGGACGGCCTCGTACTCCCCGACCGGCTCCCCCGCCGGCAGGCACCGTTCCCCTGCTCGTTCCGACACCGCGCCTCCACCGCCGTTCCACCTCTCCCCATTCCATCAGCGGCCTGCCCGTGCCGCGCGCGGCGCCCCTCCGACCAGCGGCGGGAGCAAGGCCGTCGCATGATGACGCGCCGGACGCTACGCTGCGACTACTGGCCGGTAACCATTGCTCTCACTCCGGGGGAACAGCCATGACGACCGGGTTCTTCAGCTCCGTCGACGACGTCGCCGCACGCCTCGCCGCCACCGGCTATCTGGCTTCGCCCGCCGTCGCCACCGCCGTCTTCCTCGCCGACCGGCTGGGCAAGCCGCTGCTCGTCGAGGGACCCGCCGGGGTCGGCAAGACCGAGCTGGCGAAGGCCGCCGCCCAGGTCGCCGGGGCCGGCCTCGTACGGCTGCAGTGCTACGAGGGCGTCGACGAGTCCCGGGCGCTGTACGAGTGGAACCACGCCAAGCAGCTGCTGCGGATCACCGCGGGCCGCGGTGAGAGCTGGGACGAGACCCGCACCGACATCTTCGGCGAGGAGTTCCTGCTCGCGAGGCCGCTGCTCACCGCCATCCGCTCCGACGAGCCGACCGTGCTGCTCGTCGACGAGCTGGACAAGGCCGACGTGGAGGTCGAGGGGCTGCTCCTGGAGGTCCTGAGCGACTTCCAGGTGACCGTGCCCGAGCTCGGCACGATCACCGCGACCCGCCGCCCCTTCACCGTGCTCACCTCCAACGCCAGCCGCGAGCTCTCCGAGGCCCTGCGCCGCCGCTGTCTCTTCCTGCACATCGGTTTCCCGGAGGAGGAGCTGGAACGCCGGATCGTGCGCGCCAAGGTGCCCGGGATCGACGAGGCGCTGGCGGCCTCGGTGGTCCGGGTGGTGGGCGCGCTGCGGGCCATGGACCTGCGCAAGGCGCCTTCGGTCGCGGAGACCGTCGACTGGGCCCGCACCCTCCTCGCGCTCGGCGCCGGCGCGCTCTCGGAGGAGGTCGTGCGGCAGAGCCTAGGCGTGATCCTGAAGCACCAGGAGGACATCCAGAAGGCGGCCGCGAAGCTCGACCTGGACGCGGTGTGACCGCCGACCGGGACCAGCGGCCGCAGCCTCGTCCGCGGCCGGATACGCCGCCCGAGAAGATCACGGACCGGGTCACCGGCCTGGTCCAGGCCCTGCGGGCGCACGGCTTCGGCATCGGCACCGGCGAGACCGTCGACGCCGGGCTCGCCCTGACCGCGGTGGGCTTCGAGGACCGGGAGCGGATGCGGGAGGCGCTCGCGGCGACGCTGCTGCACGGCGAGGGCCAGCGGAAGGTGTTCGACCGGGTCTTCGACCTGTACTTCCCGCTCGTCGAGGGGCGCGAGCAGGAGCCCGGCCCGGGGGCGGGCGACCCGGCGGCGGAGCTGGGGGAGCTGCGGGACCGGCTCGCCGCCGCCCTCGCCGCGGGCGACGACCCCGGGCTCACCCGGCTGGCCGGCGAGGCCGTCGGGATGCTCGGCGGCTACGGCGCGTCGCCCGGCTCGGACGGCTGGTCCTCGTACCAGACCCTGTCCCGGCTGCGCCCCGAGACCCTGCTGGCCCGTACCCGGGTGGCGCTGCGGCAGGAGACGGGTCAGGAGGCGGGCGAGCCGGAGTTCGCCGACCGGCTCGCGGACGAGGAGATCCGGCGGCGCATCGAGGACTTCCGGGAACGGGTGCGGACCGAGGCGCGCCGCCGGGTCGCCCAGCGGCAGGGCCGCGACCGGGTGGCGCGGCGGGCCGTGGAGGCGACCCCCGACCGGATCGACTTCCTGCTCGCCGGCCGGGCCCAGCTGGACGAGCTGCGGCGTACGGTACGGCCGCTGGCGCGGCGCCTCGCGACCCGGCTCGCCGCGCGCCGCCGCCGGGCCGCGCGCGGCGAGATCGATCTGCGGCGCACCCTGCGGCGTTCCCTGTCGACCGGCGGCGTGCCGATGCGGCCGGTGCTGCGGCGGCGGCGCCCGGGGCGGCCCGAGCTGGTGCTGCTGTGCGACGTGTCGGGCTCGGTGGCGGGCTTCGCGCACTTCACGATGCTGCTCGTGCAGGCGCTGCACGACCAGTTCAGCCGGGTGCGGGTCTTCGCCTTCGTCAACCGGGTCGACGAGGTCACGGACCTGGTGGCCCGCGGCCGCGCGGACCCGGCCGGACTGGGCGAGCGGATCCTCACGGAGGCGGAGCTGACCGGCTGGCACGGGCAGAGCGACTACGGGACGGCGCTCGGCGAGTTCGCCGAGCGGTACGCGGACGCGCTGGGCCCCCGTACCGTCGTCTTCGTCCTCGGCGACGCCCGCACCAACCGCAGCGACCCGAACCTGCCGGCCCTGAAGCGGATCGCGGACCGGGCCCGCCGGGTGTACTGGCTGAACCCGGAACAGCCCGCGCTCTGGTCCACCGGCGACTCCGTCGCCCACGCCTACGCGGAACTGGTCGACATGCGCCCCTGCCGCAACGCCCGCCAGCTCGCCGACCTGGTCGGGCGGCTGCTCCCCGTGTGACCTGCACCTGAGCGGCAGCGGGTACCGTGGCTCGCATGGAACTCATCGGTGAGATCACGACCGGCCGCCCGCTCCTCGTCCTCGCGGTCAAGGAGGAGGCCCAGCACCTCGACACCGACCTTCCCGTGCTGCTCACCGGCATGGGCAAGGTCAACGCGGCGACCGCGCTCGCGACCGCCCTCGCCCGCGGGCCGCGGCCCTCCGAGGTCGTCAACCTCGGCACGGCGGGCGCGCTGCGCCCCGGCTGGAGCGGCACGCACCTGATCGGCACCGTGGTCCAGCACGACTTCGACGGGCAGCTCCTCGCCACCCTCACCGGTGAGACGTACGGCGCCCCGCTCACCCTGGCCGGCGGCGGCGAGGCCGTCCTCGCCACCGGTGACGCGTTCATCGCCGACGAGGCGTCCCGCGAGCGCCTGGCCGTCCGCGCCGCCCTCGTCGACATGGAGGGCTACGCGCTCGCCTCGGCGGCCGCGCTCGCCGGGGTGCCGCTGCGGATGGTCAAGCACGTCAGCGACGACGCCGGCGAGGGCGCGGGCCGCAGCTGGCGCGAGTCGGTCGCGGAGTGCGCGCGGGCGCTCGCGGACTGGGCGCAGGCGAACACGCCGTACCGGAGCTGAGCCGGGTACCGGCCCGCCCACGGCGGTGGCTGAGACCCGCCTCACGGCCCCTGACGGGGGCTGAGCCCGGCACCGCACCCACTCCCTGACGGCGTCCGGGACTGCGCGCGCTCCCCAACCCGCCCCGGGACACGTGCACTTCGTCGTGCCGTTCCTCGGACCGCCCTTGACATCGCTGAACCGCCCCTGCCTAA
The DNA here is from genome assembly GCF_053601115.1 of Streptomyces sp. NPDC004788. Taxonomy (NCBI): domain Bacteria; kingdom Bacillati; phylum Actinomycetota; class Actinomycetes; order Kitasatosporales; family Streptomycetaceae; genus Streptomyces; species Streptomyces sp. NPDC004788. The sequence continues at coordinate 3,043 of NZ_JBSGBF010000130.1, read as the reverse complement.
GCTGGGGCGGTTCCCTTCCGGACCCGTGGAGGCCCCCGTGCACGCACCGAGCGCCGCGCAGCGCCGTGGCCGTCGTGCCGTGCGGGCCGGGGCCCTGCTGAGCTGCCGGCGGCACGTGGACTTCTGCCGCACCGCCTCCGCCATCTGTCCTTCCGCACACCGCTGATCACCGCCCGACCGCCGCGCGAGCCGTTCTCCTCGGGCCGCCGCGCCGCGGTCGCGGGCCGTCGTGTGCCGCGCTCCCGCTGACACTCCCTCCGTATCGCCATCCCGCCATGCCCGCGTGCGCCATTCCCGCGTGCGACGTGCCCGCGTGTCGCCATGCGCGCGTGCCGATGTGGCGGTACGGAGACGTGCCTCCGGACCGGCCCGGCGGCGGCCCGCCCTGTCGCCCCAGCCCTTCGGAAGGACTCCCATGCCTCACCCGCCCCTGCACCTGGCCGTCGAGATCGACGGCGACGGTGCCCATCCGGCCGCCTGGCGCCGTGCCGCGCACGCGCCCGGTGCCTTGCTGACGCCGCGTCGGGTCGCCAGGACCGCGGCCGTCGCGGAGAACTCCGGGTTCACCCTGGTCACACTCGACGACGACATCCTGCCGCCCGGCTCCGCCGCCTCCGGCGGGCCGGCGGGGCGGCTCGGGGCCGTCGAGCGGGCCGCGTACATCGCCGCCTCCACCAGCGTGATCGGCGTCGCGCCGGTCGTGGCCACCACCTACGCCGAACCGTTCCACGTCTCCACCCGGCTCGCCTCGCTCGACCACGTCTCGGTCGGCCGGGCCGGCTGGGTCGTGGGCGTCGAGGGGACGGCCGAGGCCGCCCGGGCCTGGGGGCGCCCCCGGGTCGAGGGCGAGGCGGCGCTGCGCCGGGAGGCCGTCGACGGCGTACGCGTGGTGCGTGACCTGTGGGACTCGTGGGAGGACGACGCCGTCATCAGGTCCGTGGCGACGAGCCGCTACCTGGACGGCGAGCGGCTGCACTACGTGGACTTCGAGGGCGAGACGTACAGCGTGAAGGGCCCGTCGATCGTGCCCCGGCCGCCGCAGGGCAGGCCCGTGGTGCTCGCGCCCGCCGGGCTCGTACCCCCGGAGCTCGTCGACATCGCCCTGGTGGAGGGCGCCTCCCCCGCCCTGCTCGGCGAGGCGGCGGCCGCGTCGGGCGCGCCGCTCGCGTTCGCCGAGATCGAGGTGGCCCTGGACACGCCCGCCGAGTCGGCGGCGGACCGGATCGCGGACCTGGAGCGGTACGCCTCCTGGGACGCCGCGCCCGGCAGGCCACCGGGCAGGCTGCGCTACACCGGACCGGCGCGGGGACTGGTCGCGCTCCTGGAGGAGTTGAGCGGTCTGGTCGACGGGGTGCGGCTGCATCCGCTGGTCCTCGACGAGGACCTGGAGGTCCTCTCGCGCCTGGTGCTGCCCGAGCTGTTCGTACGGCGGGTCGCGGCGCGCCCGCTGCCCGGTGCCACGCTCCGCACCGCCCTCGGACTCCCCCGCCCCGACAGCCGCTTCGCCACCACCGCCGGCACCGCCACCGCCTCCCTGGAGGGGAACCGATGACGCGCACCGACCCGCAGGACGTGCCCCGCCCCGACGCCCAGCTGCACTTCGGGGTGTTCTTCCAGGGCGTCAACCACTGGACCGTCTGGTCGCACCCGGAGAGCGGCTCGCAGATCGATCCGGCCTCCTTCCGCCGGATCGCGCAGACCGCCGAACGGGGGCTGTTCGACGCCTTCTTCCTCGGCGACGGGCTGCGGCTGCGCGAGACGGACGGCCGGGTGCACGAGCTGGACGTGGCCGGGCGGCCGGACGCGCTCGTGCAGCTGTCCGCGCTCGCCGCCGTCACCCACCGGATCGGCCTGGTCTCGACGTCCAACACGACCTTCAACGAGCCGGGCGACCTGGCCCGCCGCTTCGCCAGCCTCGATCTGCTCTCCGGCGGCCGGGCCGGCTGGAACGTCGTCACCACGGACAACGCCTGGACCGGGGCGAACTTCCGCCGCGGCGGCTTCCTCGACCACGCCGACCGCTACACCCGCGCCGAGGAGTTCCTCCGGGTGGCCCGGGCGATCTGGGACGGCTGGGCGGAGGGCGCGACGGCCGACTCGGCCGACGCCCGCACCTGGTCCGTACCGGGCACGATCGGTCAGGTGCGGCACGCGGGGCCGCAGTTCGACGTGGAGCTCACGCCGACGCAGCCGCGCAGCCGTCAGGGGCATCCGGTGATCTTCCAGGCGGGCGACTCGCCGGCGGGCCGGGACTTCGCGGCGCGCAACGCGGACGTCATCTTCTCCGCGCACGGCCAGGACTTCGACGACGCCCTCGGGTTCGCCGAGGACATCCGGCGGCGGCTGCGCGCGGCCGGGCGGCCGGAGGACGCGCTGCGCATCCTGCCGGGCACGGAGATCATCATCGGCGCGACGGAGAAGGAGGCCGAGGAGAAGGCCCGCTGGATCCGCCTCGAACAGGTCACGCCCGCCACCGCGCTCGCGATCGCGGGCCGGCTGTGGAACCTGGACCTGTCGGAGCGGGACGCGGACGGGCCGCTGCCCGCCGAGGATCCGGTGGTCGTGGAGAACACCGGCGCCTTCGGCTCGGCCCGGGTCGCCGATTCGCGGGCCGTGGTCGCCGAGTGGCGGGCCAGGGCCGAGGCCAACGGGTGGTCGCTGCGGGAGACGGTGATCGAGCTGGGCCCGCAGCGCGGGCACGTCGGCACCCCGTCCGGACTCGCCGACAGGTTCACCCACTTCGCCCGGCACGGCGCCGTCGACGGCTTCAACATCACGCCGTATCTGATCCCGGACGGCCTCGACGACATCGTGGAGCTGCTCGTGCCGGAGCTCCAGGAGCGCGGGGCGTACCGGACCGCGTACACGGGGACGACGCTGCGCGAGCACCTGGGGCTGCGCCCGGTGTCCTGAACCGTTCGGACACCGGTCGAGGGGCCGGGCGACACCGCCGCCCCGCCCCCCGCCCCCGGGCGGCGCCGCCGCGGCCCCGTGAGCCCCGCCGCCGGGGGGGCACCCCCGGCGCGCCCGCCCCGGCCGCGAC
>NZ_JBSGBF010000129.1:0-19346 GCF_053601115.1 Streptomyces sp. NPDC004788 | reverse complement strand
TGGTGGGATTCAGCGCGCGGCGCGGGGGCGGGGGCGGGGTGGGCCGGGCGCCCGCCCACCCGGGGCGGGTTGGGCGCGCGAGGGGGCCCCCCCCCCGCGACGGGGAGTTCGACCTGACGTGAGGCCCGAGCGCGACCTGGCCCGGCTGCTCGCCGGGATGCGGCCCGAACGCAACCCCGGCCGCTATGTCTTCACCACGCTGGACCGCGCCGATCCGGGCGCCCTGCCCGAAGGACTCTCCCCGGTCGTCACCGTCGCCGAGCCCGAGGGCGTGACGATGGTCGTACGCCAGGAGGAGGCCGACGCGGCCTCGCTGGCGTACGACTACGTGGCCGCCTGGATCACCCTGCGCGTGCACTCCGCGCTCGACGCCGTCGGACTCACCGCGGCTGTCGCCGGGGCGCTCGCCGACGCGGGCCTGAGCTGCAACGTCGTCGCCGGCTATCACCATGATCACCTCTTCGTCGAACACGCCCGCGCGGAGCAGGCTTTGGCCGTGCTCGACGCCCTTTCACACAACCCACACAAAGCTGCTCCCTGACCTGGCCTCCCGGCGTACGCTGGGCCTTTCGCGGGGCCACCGCCCCGGTGCACCCCCCTGTGCACCGGGCGTGCGCCCCCATCGTGGGGGTGGACGATGGCAACACAGCACACCGGCGGTCCCGCCGGCCGGGGCTTCGGCCTCTTCGAGCGCGAGGCGGAACTCGCCGCTGCCGAGGACGCGTTGAACCTGCTCGTCGGGCTCGGCTCCGACGCCGCCTGGCAGTCCCCGCCGGACCGCGACGCCGCCGCTCCCGGATCCGCGTCCGGATCGGTCGGCGAATCCGCTCCCGGATCCGTGGACGCCGACTCGGCCGGACCCACGGACCCCGCCGCGACCTCCGGCCGCGAGCCCGGCGCGGACGCCCGGCCCGCCGACGCGCCCCGCCCGGACTTTGCCGCTCCGGCGCACCCAGCGGACCCGGCCGTGCACTCCGGTCGCGAGCCCGCCGGCACGTCCCGCCCCGACTTTGCCGCTCCGGCGCACCCGTCGGCCCCCGCCTTCGGCGCCGGGCGCCCGGAAGACCCCGCCACCGCCCTCAGCGCTCTCCACCACCCCGGGCGCCCCGGCCGCGCTCTCCGGCTCGTTCCCGGATCCGGCCCCGGCCGCGTGCCCGTACGGGCCGGCGCATCCCCGCGCCGCGGCGGCGTCCTCGCGTACGCCGCGCCCGCCGGACTCGGCAAGACCACTCTGCTCGCCGAGATCCGTCGCCGGGCCGCCGCCAAGGGCTGCACGGTGCTCTCCGCACGCGGCGGCGACCAGGAGCAGCGGGTCGCCTTCCACGTCGCCCGGCAGCTGCTCCAGCCGCAGCTCGCCGCCGCCTCCCGCACCGAGCTGCGCGAGCGGCTCGGCGGCTGGTACGACATCGTCGGCCCCGCCCTCGGCCTGTGCACCGCCGCCGAGGGCGCCCCGCCGGACCCGCAGGGTCTGCGCGACGGTCTCGACTGGGTCCTCACCCACCTCGCCGTCCGCCGCGCCCCGCTCGTCGTCGTGCTCGACGACGCGCACTGGGCCGACCCCGAGTCCCTCGGCTGGCTCTCCGCGTTCTCACCCCGCGCCGAGGAACTGCCCATGCTGCTCGTCGTCGCCTACCGGCCCGATGAACTTCCCGAGGCCGGTGAGGAGTTCACCGGGCGTCGGTCCGGCCAGCGCCCCATCGGCCTGGAGCCGCTCACCTCCACCGCCATCGCCGGCCTCGTCCGCGACCGGGTCGGCGCCCACGCCGACGACGCCTTCTGCCACGAATGCTGGGCCGTCACCTCCGGCAACCCCTTCGAGGCCGTCGAACTCGCCGTCAGGATCCGCGACCGCGGCCTCGAACCCGTCGCCGACCGCGCCCCCGCCCTGCGCGACCTCGCCGCCGCCGTCAAGGGCAGCGGACTCATCGCCCAGATCGAGCGCCTCGGCACCGCCACCGTCCGTCTCGCCTGGGCCTGCGCCGTCCTCGGCACCGAGATCTCCCCGCAGCTCGCCGGCGCCGTCGCCGGACTCGGCAGCGAGGAGGTCACGCGCTGCGCCACGCTGCTGCGCGGCGCGCGCGTCCTCGCCGAGCCCGTCGACGCGGAGAGCGACGCCCTGGAGTTCGTCCACCCGCTCATCGCCACCGCCGTCTACGACGCCATCCCCGCCGCCACCCGCGTCGCCCTGCACGGCCAGGCCGCCTGGTGCGTCGTCGACGCCGGACTCGGCTCCACCGCGGCCGCCCGCCACCTCGTCGAGACCCATCCCGAGGGCGACCCCTGGGTCGTGCAGCACCTGCGGGCCGCCGCCGGGGAGACCCTGCGGGCCGGCGCGCCCGACACCGCCCGCCGCTATCTCGCCCGCGCCCTGCGCGAACCCCCGGACCATGACGAGCGCGCCGCCGTCCTCTTCGAACTCGGCTGCGCCTCGCTCCTCACCGAACCGGCCACCACCGTCAACCACCTCCGCGCCGCCCTGGAGGAACCGGTCGCCGACCCGGCGCTGCGGCAGGGCATCGTCTACCGCCTCGCGCAGGTCCTCGCCCACAGCGACCGCCTCGTCGAGGCCACCGAGCTCCTTGAACGCGAGACCCGGCTCACCACCGACGCCCGCAGCAGGCTGCGCATGCAGGCCGAGAAGTTCATGTGGGACGCCCTGCGCGCCGACGAACCCGAATCGACCGCCCGCTCCCGGCGCCTCGCCGCCCTCGCCGACCGGCTCACCGGCCGCGACCTCACCGAGCGCTACGTCATCGGGCTGCGCGCCTGGGACGCCACCCTGCGCGCCGAACCCTCCTCCGTCGCCCTTCGCTACGCCGAACGCGCCCTCGAAGGCGGCCTCAGCATGGCGGACGAGAGCCGTGGCTTCGAGGTCCCCGTCCTCGTCGCCCTCACCTTCCTCTACGCCGACCGGCCCGGCCGCGCCGAGGAGCTGTTCGCCGCCGGCACCGCCGAGTTCGAGAAGCGGGGCTGGCGCGGCGCCCACCTCTCCTTCGCGTACACGCTGCTCGGCTACATCCGCTTCCGGCGCGGCCGGCTCCTGGAGGCCGAGGACTTCGCCCGCGCCGGACTCCGCCTCGCCGAGCGGGTCGGACCCCGCACCCCGGCCCTGTGGTACGCCACCGGCGTCATGATCGAGATCCTTCTCGCCCGCGGCCGCACGGACGAGGCCGAGCGGGTCGCCCGCGACCACGACTTCGGCGACCCCTTCCCCAACACCGTCACCATCCCCGACTGCGAGACGGTCCACGCCGGACTGCTCCTCGCCACCGACCGCACCGAGGAGGCCCTCGGCGCGCTGTCCGCCGTCGGCCAGCGGCTGGATCCGCGCGGCAAGCGCAACCCGTCGTGCTGCCCCTGGCAGCTCCATCTCGCCCTCGCCCAGCACGGCGTCGCTCCGTCGAGGGCCCTCGCGACGGCCCAGGAGGCCGTCGCGCGCGCCCGCCAGTACGGGGCGCCCTCCGCGATCGGCCGGGCGCTCCGCGTCACCGCCGAGGTCTCCGGCGACGCCGACCGGGTGAAGCTCCTGGAGGAGTCCGTCGAGTGGCTCGACCGCTCGCCCGCCGCGTACGAACTGGCCCGCTCCCTCGTCGCCCTCGGCATCGCGCTGCGCCGCGCCGGCCGCACCGAGGAAGCCGCCGAGCACCTCTACCGGGGTCTGGAGACCGCCCAGAGCTGTGGGGCCGACGGCCTGGTCGAGGACGCCCGGGCCGAGCTCGCCGCCGCCGGACTCCGCCCCCGTACGCTGCGGACGGCCCGCACCGACACGCTCACCGCGCGTGAGCGGACCGCCGCCGAGCTGGCCGCCCGCGGCGAGGACCCGGCCGCCGTCCTCGGCGTCGACCGCGCCACCGCCACCCGTCTGCTCTCCGCCGTCTACCGCAAGCTCGGCACCGACCAGACGGGCCTGGCCCGGGCCCTGGGAACGGTCCATGCCTGACGCCGCCCCGGCGCGCCGCACCGCGCGCCGGGACACGTACCATGGCGGTATGTCCTTCCTCCGCCGCCGCAGCGCCGCCACACCCGCGGGCCCGGACTTCGACGTCCTGGCCATGGACCCCGGGGACTGGCCCGGCAATCTCGGCGCCGGTCTCCTGCCGGCCCCCGACGGCAGCTGCCAGGGCGTGTTCCTGCGCTACGACCTGTTCGGCGGCCGCGGCCCCGCGATGATCATCGGCAACCTGCCCGAGGGCTCCCCGGCGCGTGAGCTCGGCGAGGGCCAGGTCCCCTTCGAGGTCGCGCAGATGCTCGCCGCCCTCGAGAACGACGAGCCGGTCGAGGTCGTCGACCGGGAGGACGTGCCCGTGATGCAGGGCGACAACCTGCTCATCGTGCGCCGCCTCAAGCTCTCCGAGAGCCGGATCTCCTGCGTGCAGTTCGACCGCAGCGACAACGTCCTGGTGACCATCGTCAGTTGGGACCGGCCCATCACCGACGACCTCTACGCCCTGCTCAAGCCGCTGCCCGCCGAGCTGTTCCAGCAGGGCTGACCGGGAGGCGGGGGCGATGAGCAGCGCGCGCGTCGACAGCTGGGTCTGGGCCGTCCGGCTCACCAAGACCCGGTCCCAGGCCGCGGCGGCATGCCGCGCCGGGCACGTCAAGGTCAACGGGGAGCGGGCCAAGCCCGCACAGCCCGTCAAGCCGGGCGACGAGGTGCGGATCTTCCACGGTGGCCGGGAGCGGATCGTCGAGGTCAAGGAGCTGCACACCAAGCGGGTCGGTCCGCCCGTCGCCGCCGAAGCGTACGTGGACAACTCCCCGCCCCCGCCGCCGCGCGAGGAGGTCGCCGTCGCCGCCGTCCGCGACCGCGGCGCCGGCCGGCCCACCAAGCGCGACCGCCGCGAGCTCGACCGGCTGCGCGGCCTGCACCCGTAACCCACCTTGTGACAGCCCCCGGCATCCCGCCGGGGGCTGTCGTGTCGTCGCTACGGCGCGAGCGAGCCGTACGCCGCCGCGAGCCGCGCCGCCGACGTGCCGAGACCCTGCGGGCCCCGCCGCGCCAGCGAGGTCCCGGCGCCCGCGTGGAGGTCATCCGCCCCGTAACGGCGCACGCTCCGGTGCCAGTTGAGGACCCCGGCGAGCCAGTCCTCCAGCTCCCGCAGATACGCCCCGAAGGCCGCCCGGCCCGCCGCGTCGAGCCCGAAGTCCTGGAAGAGCAGCGGCACTTCGTGCTTCTTCACGTGCTCGTACTGGCGCAGCCGGCCGCGCATCAGGTCGTCGACCATCGACACCGCCGCCGGGTAGTCGCAGTCGAAGAACTTCTGCACCACGAGCATCAGGTTGTGCAGCTCGCCCTCGACCTCGATCTCCTTCTGGTACGAGAACAGGTCGTTGATCATGGCCCCGTAGTCCATCACCGAACCCTCCAGGGCGCGCACCGTGCCCGTGCGGAAGAGTTCCGGCGGCAGTGCCGTGTCGCGGCGCAGCCGGCAGAGCAGCATGGTCAGCTCGGAGCCGAAGGTGCTGCGGCGCATCTCGATGTAGTCGACCGGGTCGGGCACCCGGTGCTGGGCCGTGTTGTGCAGCTCCCACAGCCAGCTGTCCAGCATGGCGTCCAGGGCGGTGCGCAGCTCGGCGCGGGCCGCCTCCGTCATCGGGCCCGTCGTGCGCGCCCACAGGTCGACGAGCGCGCGCTCCAGCGGGTTCAGCGCCCCCGCCACACCCGCGCCCGCGGTGCGGTGGTCCCCCAGCGGCATCAGGGACTTGAGCCGGTCGGTCTGGCGCTTCGCGGCGACGAGGTTGCGCGGCCGGCCGAACACGATCGGGTAGTAGTCGTCCGCGTAGGTGCCCCAGCTCAGCCAGTCGGCGCTGAGCTTCAGCTCGTCGGCGGTGGCGTCCGGATCGAGGCCCGCCGAGCAGAGCGCGAGGTCGAAGCCCTCCGCCATCGACCGGTCCCAGATGTCCTCCAGGAGCCCCATGCGCTGCGCCCAGTCCACCGTGTGCCGACGCGCTTCCGCGTAGTGCGGATTGAGCGTCAGCGGGTAGGGAAGGTCGAAGTCCGGCAGGAGGGATGGGCCCACCTTCTGGTGCGGCCGGTGGGTGAGCGCGCGGGCCCGGCTCTCGGCCGGACGGCCGAACAGGGTGCGCACGTCACGGGCGGAGGTGCCGAGCACCCCGTCGAACGGCGAACCGCCGGTCACCAGGCCCTCGTTCATGTAGCGGCTGGAGCGCATGTGCCACTCGTGGCCGCCGGACTGCCAGTCCTGGAGCCCCTTGGTGTACGCGGCGATGGCCGCGGCCTCCGCCGGGCCGAGGCCCTGCTCCAGGCAGAGCGCGGGTACTTCGGTGAGCGCCGTGTTCTCGAACTGCTGGATCCGCGAGGTCAGCAGGTCGTTGACGGCGTCCGCCGCCTCCTGCGTCGTGCAGCCGAGGAACTTCTCCAGGACCAGCACCCCGTTGCTGTTCTCGCCCTCCTGCTCCACCTCCCGCTGGTACGAGAAGAGGTCGTTGCGCAGATGGACCGCGTCGGAGAAGGCGTCGCGCAGCACGCGCAGGGGCCGGGAGTGCGCCACCGGCTCGGGCACCTCGGCGCCCGCCGCGTACTCGACGAGCCCGGCCGACCAGGGCGCACCGCCGACCTTGCGGCGCATCTCGATGTACTCGACGGGGTTGGCGATCCGGCCCGAGTTGATGTTGTCGAGCTCCCACAGGGACTCGTGGAGCAGGTGCTCGGTCGCCTCGGCGAACCGCACCCGCCACGCCTCCGACATCGCCGGCACGGTCCGCCGCCACAGGTCGGCGAGTCCGGCTTCGACCGGGTTCGTCGGCTCGGGCATCCCGGCCGCCGGATCGGCGGGCATGAAGAGCGGCAGCCGGTCGAGATACGCCTTGCCGCCGGCCCGGTCCCCGCTGTACTTGAAGATCTCCAGGAAGTGGTCGTCGAAGAAGAAGACCCAGGTGTACCAGTCGGTGACCAGCGACAACACCTCGGCGTCGCAGTCGGGGTGGGTGTACGAGCAGAGCAGCGCGTAGTCGTGCGACTGGAGGTCCGCCTCCTCCCAGACGCCGGAGCCCTCCAGCATCCCCATCGAGCGCGCCCAGTCACGCGTGTGCGTCCGGGCCACCTCCACATGGGGATTGAGCCGCGCCGGATACGGAACATAGAAATCCGGCAGAACGAAGGGCTGAGCCATGCGAGGAGGGCCTCTCGGTGAGCGTGATGGGCGGTCGTCCGGCCGAGCATTACCCGCCGACCTCCGCCTCCACGCGAACACCGGAATAGTCATACGAACGGTCATGGGGTGCCGTCCGGACCGCGTTCTCGCGGCGGCCCGGAGACACCCGTCAGGTTTCGGCCAGACCTGCTCAGGCCTGGGAAACCCGCACGTCAGCGGCCTTCACAAAGGCCACCCGATGGCCGAACTGGATCTCGTAGTACTCCTCCTGACCGCGGACGACCGCGTGGCCCGCGGTATCGAACGTGGGTGCGTAGAGGTACTCGCCCGCCGTGCGGCCGCCCACCACGTACCGCTGCCCGGCGAGCAGCTTGTACGGCAGCGGGGAGACCGCCTGCACCGGCACCCCGGCCGGATAGGCCGCCGCCTCCGGATACGCCCGCCCGTACACCGGCACCGACGCCAGACCCTCCTTCGGAGTGAGCACCGAACCGCGCGCGTTCACCGCCGTCGGCTCCTCCTTCGGGTTGTGGAACCACGCCTTCTGCCCCAGGTACCAGATCGCCGTCCAGTCGCCCTGCCGCTCGGCGACCGCGTAGCTCTGGCCGGTGGACGCCCGCGCGCCCGTGTCGTTCACCCCGGTCGTGGAGTCCTGCCCGCCGGGCCGCAGTCCGATGTCCTTCACCAGCGGCGCGTCGGCGCTCGGGGAGGTGTGCAGGCGCACCGCACCGCTCCCGTGCGGCGCGCACGCCTCCCCGGCCGTCACGCACCCCGTGTACACCGGCTGGTGCGACGCGTAGTCCGGCCGGATCGTCACCACACCCGCGTCCGGGCCCGCGCTCGGCGTGATCGGCCGTCCCAGCAGCTGGAAGTAGTGCGCCCAGTCCCAGTACGGGCCGGGGTCCGTGTGCATGCCCCTGACGCTCGCCGCCGTCGGCCCTGGCACGTTGTCGTGGCCCAGGACGTGCTGCCGGTCCAGCGGGATGCCGTACCGTTTCGCCAGATAGCGCACCAGGCGCGCCGACGAGCGGTACATCGCCTCCGTGTACCAGGAGTCCGGCGAGGTGAGGAAGCCCTCGTGCTCCAGGCCCACCGACTTCGCGTTCAGGAACCAGTTGCCCGCGTGCCAGCCCACGTCCTTCAGCGCCAGGTGCTGCGCGACGTGCCCGTCCGAGGAGCGCAGGGTGTACTGCCAGGACACGTACGTCGGGTCCTGCACCAGCTTCAGGGTGGTGGCCCAGCTGCCCTCGGTGTCGTGGATGACGATGTAGTCCACCGACTGCGAGACCGGGCGGTCCGCCTTGTCGTGGTTGCCGTAGTCGCCGTCCCCGAACTCCTCGTACGGCGCCGGGACCCACTCGCACGCCACCGACTCCGGGCACTCCACCGGGCCCTTCGCGGGCGCCCGCAGGCCCAGCGCCGCGACCTGGCCGATGGCCGGGGCGACGTCCGGATCGGCCGCCAGGACGACCTCCTGGCCGCTGTCCGTGGTGCGCGACTCGCCGGAGCGGATCACGTCGAAGACGTCGTTCGCGTACGTGGCCGCCGTCGCCGAGTCGTCCGCGCCCGAGTAGCGCGCCACCGCCCCGTACCAGTCGGCCGGGTCGGCGCTCGCCGGCAGGCCCGCGGCCCGCTGCGCCGCGGCGAGCAGCGCCGCACCGCCGTCGATGTTCGCGGCCGTGCTGGTGCGCAGCTCCTCGGCCGGCCGGCCGGTCAGCTCGGCGGCCTGTTCGAGGGTCCGCAGCCGCGCGGGCAGCGCCGCACCCGGCTCCGGCTCCGGCGCGGGCTTCGGCAGCCGCGGCGCCCGCGCGTCGTCGCCACGCGCGTCCTCCGTGCCGTCGGCGTGGTGCGGCGCCTCGGCGAGCGCCGTCACCGCGTCGGTGAGGTGCATCGGACCGTAGCCGCCGGTCACGCTCGGCGCGCCGCCGTGCGTGTCCCAGCGCGACTGGAGGTACGACACGGCGAGCAGCACGCTCTGCGGCACGCCATGGCGCTCGGCCGCCACCGCGAACTGCCGCTGGAGCAGACCCGCTTCCGGCTGATCGGCGGTGGCGGTGCCGGTGGCCGCGGGCGCGCCGGACAACAGGGGGAGGAGCAGGACGGCGGGCGCGACACGTCTGAGGGACGTGGAACGGAGCAAGGCAGCCTCCAGGGAGGGGGTGCGGGGGCGTGCGGGACCGAACCCGTACAGGGGTAGCGGCTCCCGGACGATCCGTCAATCACCCGCCGGACGCGTCGATTTCCCACGTCAGGACGGTTTCCCGGAGACGGTGCGCCCGCCTGCGGCGCGTCAGTGGAGTGGACCAATGGGGACGGGCCCGGCGTCCCGAAACGGAACGCCGCGCCCCCGGTGTGTCGGCACCGGGCGCGCGGCGCGCCACCCCGTTCTCGGTCCGCCGGCCCGCTCAGCGCGTGCCGACCGCCGCGCGCACGGCCCGCCGTGCCATGGCGCAGTCGTCGTGCAGCCGCCGCAACAGCAGCCGCTGCTCCTCGCCCGGCGCCAGCGCACCCGTCGGCACCGGGACCGAACCGGCCGGCGGCGCCTCCTTGATCGTGCGCTGCACCGCCGTCTCGTACGTACGGATCTCCCGGGTCAGCACGATCATCAGGTTCACCAGGAACGCGTCACGCGAGGCCGTCCCCGCCTGCTGCGCCAGCTGGCTGATCTGGCGCCGGGCGAGGGGCGCGTCGCCGAGCACCGCCCAGAGCGTCGCCAGGTCGTAGCCGGGCAGGTACCACCCGGCGTGTTCCCAGTCGACGAGCACCGGACCGGCCGGCGACAGCAGGATGTTGGAGAGCAGGGCGTCACCGTGACAGAACTGCCCCATGCCCTGCCGCCCGCCCGCCTGCGCGAGCCCGTGCAGCAGCTTCTGCAGGTCGTCCCGGTCCCGGTCGGTGAAGAGACCGAGCTCGTGGAAGCGGGCGATCCGCGCCCCGTAGTCGAGCGGCGCGTCGAACGTCCCGGCCGGCGGCCGCCAGGCGTTGAGCCGCGCCACGGCGCCCAGCGCGGCCCGGACGTCCGCGCGGGGCGGCGCCTCGACCGGGTGGCGGGTCAGCGCCGCCGCCCGTCCCGGCATCCGCTCGATGACCAGCGTGCAGTTCTCCGGGTCCGCGGCGATCAGCCGCGGCGCGCGCACCGGGGGACGGTGCCGGACGAAGGAGCGGTAGGAAGCTATCTCGTGCCGGAACCGCTCGACCCAGGCGGGGGAGTGGTCCAGTAAACACTTGGCGACCGCGGTCGTCCGCCCGGTCGTGCCCACGATCAGTACGGAGCGTCCGCTGCGCCGCAGCACCTGCACCGGGTTGAACTCCGGGCAGATCCGGTGGACGGACGCGATGGCCGTGCGCAGCTGGGCGCCCTGGGGGCCGGACAGATCGATTCTCCCGCTCGGCGGCTGGACGGTGCTGCCCGCCCAGCGCCTCGGCCGCGCCGCTCCCTGCCTCGGAGCGGGGGCGAGGTACGGTCCGGAACCGGCCGGAACGGTGGGGTAGAGCGGCCGGGGCGGGGCGGACACGGAGGACGATGCTGTGTACATGGAGGAGACAGATCCCTTCGTGTGCCGACGAGTTGCGTGCGTCGCCCCGCCCGCCCGACCGGACCGCACCCTGGGGAAAATGAGGGCCGGTCGACGGGGCGGGGTGGCGCGTTCCTACCTGACACCCGGGCGCGGGTGGCGGAACATCGGGCGCACCCTGGCGAACCCTGGCGAATAGTCGCCAGCCCTATGACAGGGGGCTACTGTCAACTCAGCCGAGAACCTGGGGGCTTAGACGTGACAGGACACACCAACACCCGCCTGGCGGACCTTTTCGGCCTGGCCGGCTGGTCCAAGGGCGAACTCGCGAGACTCGTGAACCGGCAGGCGGCGGCCATGGGCCACCCCCAGCTGGCGACCGACACCTCACGGGTCCGGCGCTGGATCGACATGGGGGAGACCCCGCGCGATCCCGTGCCCCGGGTGCTGGCGGCGCTGTTCACCGAGCGACTCGGCCGTGTCGTGACCATCGAGGACCTCGGGTTCGTACGACACGGGCGCGCCGGAAAGAGGCGGGACGTCAGGAACACCGACAACCCTGACGGGCTGCCCTGGGCGCCCGAGCGTACGGCAGCGGTCCTCACCGAATTCACGGGAATGGACCTCATGCTCAACCGACGCGGCCTGGTGGGCGCCGGCGCGGCACTCGCCGCCGGCTCCGTACTCACCAACGCCATGCACGACTGGCTCCACACCGACCCCGCACGCGCCGGCGCCGCCCCCCGCGCCACCGATCCCCTCCACGCCGACCCCGCCGGGTACGACCGCTACGAGGCCGCCCCCGTCGGGTCGGAGGAGATCGACGCCCTGGAGCGCTCCGTCGAGGTGTTCCGTGCCTGGGACGCCTCCCGCGGCGGCGGGCTCCAGCGCAAGGCCGTGGTGGGCCAGCTCAACGAGGTGGGCGGCATGCTCGCCTACCACCACCCCGACCACCTGCAGCGCAGACTGTGGGGCGTGGCCGCCAACCTGGCCGTCCTCGCCGGCTGGATGTCCCACGACGTCGGCCTCGAACCCACCGCCCAGAAGTACTTCGTCATCGCCGCGCACGCGGCCCGCGAGGGCGGCGACCGCCCACGCGCGGGTGAGGCGCTCTCCCGCGCCGCCCGCCAGATGGTCCACCTCGGCCGGCCCGACGAGGCGCTCGACCTGATGAAGCTCGCCACCTCCGGCGCCGGGGAGCGGCTGCTGCCCCGCACCAAGGCCATGTTCCACACCATCGAGGCATGGGCGCAGGCGTCCATGGGCCGGGGCCAGGCCATGCGCCGCACGCTCGGCGAGGCCGAGGACCTCTTCGTCTCCGACCAGGGCGAGGAGAAGCCGAGCTGGATGCAGAACTTCGACAAGGCCGACCTGCACGGCATGCAGGCGCTCGCCTACCGCACCCTCGCCGAGCACGACCCGGCCGCCGCGGTCCCGGCCCAGCGCCACGCCAAGCTCGCCCTCGAACTGCGCAAGAACGGCCACGACCGGTCGAAGCTCTTCGACCACATCTCGCTCGCCTCGGCCTGCTTCATCGCCGACGACCCCGAGCAGGCGGACCGCTACGCCCGGCTCGCGCTGGTCTCCATGGGCGACACCTCCTCGCACCGCACCTGGGACCGGCTGCGCGAGATGTACCGGCTGACCGGCCAGTACGCGGGCTACACCAAGATCGAGGACCTGCGGGAGGAGATCGAGACGGCGCTCCCGAAGGCGCCGGCGAACCGGCCGCGCACCGGGGAGGCGTGAGGGACGGGGCCGGTTCGCCGGCTCACGGGGAGGGCCGGCGGGTCGGCCGCCGGCCCGCTGATCAGCGCCCGCGCCCGACCCGTACGACCATCACGCAGGCGTCGTCCTCGCGCGGACCCTCGCCGAACTCCCGCACCACCGACCGGACACAGTCCTGCGCGTCGCGTGCCGTGGCGAGGCGCGGGGCGAGGGCCAGCAGGCGCTCCGCGCCGGTGTCGTCCGGGGCGTCGCCCGTGCGGGTCAGTCCGTCGGTGTGCAGCAGGAGCAGGTCGCCCGGGAGCAGCCGCGTCTCGGCCTCCTCGTACACCGCCCCGGTCGTCGCCCCGAGCAGCACACCCTCGGGGCGGCTCAGGGCGCGCCCCGTCCCGTCGCGGAACAGCAGCGGGGCGGGGTGGCCGGCCTGGGACCAGGTGAGGGTCTGCGCGGCGGGGTCGTAGCGGCAGCACAGCGCGCTGCCGAGGGCGGGCTGGACCGAGGTCTCCAGGAGCTGGTTCAGATGTCCCAGCAGGGCGCCCGGCCGGATCCCCGCCACGGCCATGCCGCGCAGCGCGCCGAGCAGCATCGCCATCGAGGAGGTCGCGGCGACGCCGTGCCCGGTGAGGTCGCCGACCGTGAGCAGCGCGTCCCCGTCCGGGAGCGTCAGCGCGTCGTACCAGTCGCCGCCGATGAGGCCGGTCGTCGCGGCCGGCAGATAGAGCCCGGCCACGTCGAGCGGGGCAGGGCCGTCGTGGGCGAAGCGCAGCGAGCCGCGCCAGGGCGGCAGCACGGCCTCCTGGAGCTCGACCGCGACCCGCCGCTCGGTGTGCTCGATCTGCCGGTGGCGCTGGAGGCTGTCCCGGGTCTCGCGGACCGCTCGCTCGCTGCGGCGCAGCTCGCTGACGTCCCGTAAGACCGCCCACATGGAGGCGGTGCAGCCGTCGGCGTCGAGGACCGGCTCGCCCGTCATGTGCACGGTGCGGACCCGGCCGTCGGTGCGGACGATCCGGAACTCGCCGTCGATCGGCTTACCGTCGATCAGACAGTCGGTCACCATCGCCTGGAGGACGGGCTGGTCCTCCGCGAACACCATCGACGGCAGCTCGTCCAGGGTCATCGGGCCGCTCTCCTGCGGCCGGCCGAAGATCTGGAACAGCTCCTCGGACCAGTGCGCGTCATCGGTGAGCAGGTCCCACTCGGCGCTGCCGACCCGGGAGAGGAGGGATCCGGTGCGCCGGGGCGGGGCCGCCGGCTCGGCGTACGCGGCGGCGGCGCCGGACGGGTCCGCGAGGACCGACGCCGTCTCGCCGGGCAGGCCGGCCTTCAGCTGGCCCAAGTGCTCGTCGAGATCGTCCAGTTGGTGCACGGCCAGATCGCACAGGGCGCGCTGCCAGCGGTTGTGCGGATCGTCCTCGTCCACCACCGCGTCCCGGCGCACGGCGTCCACTCCGCCGCGCAGCCGGCGCGTCTGCTTGATGAGCGCGTCCACCGTGCCCGGCTCGGGCGGCTGGGCCGGACGGTCCGCGGACAGATGGGACGGCATGTCGTACTCCGATGCAGGCAGGCGACGTGGCACGGCCAGGTCTGGAAGGAAAGCCCGGGTAAGACTTTCGCACAGCCCGGGACACGCCGTAAGGGATTTGGCAACACTCGATACGGTGGTGCTTCTGGCATGTGCCAAAGGCCCAGCGGCGATCCGGACACACCCCGTCCGCATTTCGGCCAGGCGGCCACGCGTTACGGTGCAGGGGTGGTGAGCAACGAGGTGAACGCGGTGGGTACGGCGGTACTGCTGGCGGCGGCGCCGGCCGGACGGGGTCGGGCGATGGACGCGGCGACGGTGCTGCCCGCGCTCGCGGCGGTGCCCGCGGGGGTGCTCACCGGTACGCACACGGCGACGGTCGTCGAACTGGCGGACCCCCTCGACCCGCAGACCGTCCTCACCCGGCTGCGCGCCGCCGCGGCCGCGCCCGGCCCGCTCACCCTCTGCCTCGCGGGCCAGCTCCAACTCGACCGCCGCCAGCGCCTGCCGCACCTCGCGCTCGCCCGCAGCACCCCGGCGACCCTCCGCTACACCGGCCTCCCCTGGCACTGGCTCGCGACCGAACTCGCCCCGCGCCGCCCCGGCGCCACCACGGTCGTCGCGGACCTGTCCGCCGACCCGGAGCTGTGGGAGCGCCTGGACGGCGCCGGGCCGGCCGCGCTCGAACTCCCTCCGTCCGCCGCCTTCTTCGCCCGGATCACCCCCTTCCCGCGGCGCGGCGCGCTCAACACGCCTGACTACCTCCGCCACTTCGCCTCGGTGTGGCGGTCGGGCGCGCGCCCCGCGCTCGCCGCCCTGCACGAGGAGGCGGGAGCGGTCGCGCGGGCCGCGGGGCAGGAGGAGGCGATTCTCCTGGGCGTGAGCGGCGGGGCGGCCGACACGCCGGTGAGCGCCACGGCGATCCCCGGGGCCATGGCGGTGCCACGACGGCAGACAGAGCAGCAGGCGGGGCAGCAGCCGGTTCAGGGGGGAGGGCGCGAAACGGGGCAGCGCACGGGGCGGCAGGGAGGTCACGAGGCGGGGCAGCAGGCAGGTCACGAGGCGGGGCAGCGCACGGGGCAGCAGGCCGCGCAGCAGAGGGGACCCGAGGCGGGCCGGTACGCGGGGCAGCGGGCGGGACACGTCGAGCCCTCGCACGCCCGGGCCCAGGAGAGCGCCCCGGGCGCGTACGGCGCGTCGCGACCTCCGGCCGACCCGCCCGCCGCGCCCCTCGCGAGCGCCCCCGCGGCCCAGGCCCCCGCGCCGGTGGTCGTGCCGCCTCGACCGCGGCGGGCGCCCGAGGTCGTGGCCGGCGACGCGCCGCCCACGCCCGGCGGCGACGTGGACCCGCATCCGGCGATCCTGGCCGCGGCGATGGCCGGGCGGCACGGGGAGGCCGCCGCGATGGCGGCCGCGTGGGAGAGCGAGGCGCTCAGGCGGTACGGGCCCAGGTCGGGAGAGGCGCTGCACTGGGTGGAGGTACGGGCGGATCTGGCGCGGCTCGCCGGGGAGCCGGCCCGGAGCTGCGAGCTGTGGATCGCCGCCGCGCAGGCCCGGCTCGGGCTGCGGCAGGAGCCGGACGAACCGGATGTCGAGGGGGCGGTGGACCGGGCGCACCACCAGTGGGAGCAGATCGAGGACCCGGCCCAGGCCCGCGCCCTCGGCCCGGCGCTCGTCGAGCTGCGCCGCCGGGTTCCAGGACGACACGCCGGCGCGCTCGCCGCGCTCCAGCGGAAGATGGCGACATGAGTCTCCTTGACGACGTGACCCACTCCACCGATTCCCTTGCCACCGCCCAGCGTTCGCTCCGCGACCCGGACGTCCGCCACCCGTTGTGGCCGCCGCTCACCGCGGGCTGCCCCGTCACGTCGACCGACGCCACCGCGTACCCGCTCGACATCGACTACGCCTATGACCGCGTCCCCGCCGACCTCTTCACCCGCCCGCCCGCGCACGGCCTGGAGCGCTGGGCGCCGCTCCTCCCGCCGCTCGTCGCGCCCGGGCTCGGCGAGGGCGACACGCCGCTGGTGGAGCTCGCCGACGGTGTCTGGATCAAGGACGAGTCCCGCAACCCCACCTGGAGCCACAAGGACCGCCTGAACCGGGTCGCCGTGTCCGCCGCCGTCGCGTCCGGCGCCCGCGGGATCGTCGTGTCGTCCTCCGGCAACCACGGCGCGTCGACCGCCGCCTACGCGGCCCGCGCCGGCCTGCCCTGCGTCCTCTTCACCTCGCCGACCGCCCCGCCGGCCGTCGCCTCCCACATGCGGGCCTACGGCGCGACCGTGCTCACCGTCCCACCGGCGAACGTACGGCCCTTCATGCGCCGGATCGTGGACGAGTTCGGCTACCAGCCGGTCAGCAGCGTCACCGACACCGCGCACACCGGCCACCCCTTCGGGCCCGAGGGCTACAAGACCGTCGCCTACGAGATCGCCCTCGCCCTCGGCCGAGCCCCTGCCGCCGTCCATCTCCCCACCGGATACGGCGAGTTGCTCTACGGCGTGGCCAAGGGCTTCCAGGAACTGGCCCGGCTCGGCGTCACCGGCTCCGTCCCGCGCGTGTACGCCACCGAGCCGTCCGCCGCGGGAGCCCTCACCACGGCCATGCGCACCGGCGCCGACACGGCCCGGGTCCCGGCCGGGCCGACCGCCGCGTACGCCATCGACTGCGAGATCGGCGGCTACCGCGGCGTCGTCGCCCTGCGGGCCACCGGCGGCGGGGCCCGTACGGTGACAGATCCTCAGATGATCGAGGCACAGGCCGAGTTGGCGGCCCAGGGCCTCTGGTACGAGGTCTCCGCGGCGGCCGGCCTCGCGGGCCTGCGCGCCCACGGCCCCAAGCCGGCCGACGAGGACGGCCCCGTCGTCTGCGTGGCCACCTCCAGCGGCTACAAGGACACGGCCACGGCCCGGGACTCTTATGCGCCCATGGATCTGGCCTGGGAGGACGTGAGGGCGCTGCTCGAACACGAGCTCTAGGTCCTAGGGTTCGACACCATGATCACTCAGCTCGTGACGCTCGCCGGCGTCCTCATCGGTGCCCTCACCTCGTACCTCGCCACCACCATGGCCGAACGCACCCGCCACCGGCGGGCCATGGCGACCCGCTGGGACGAGCGCAAGCTCACCACGTACATCGAGTACGCCGGCTGCGTGAAGGAGATATCCAGCACCGCGAAACGAGCCCGGCAGGAGGCGGAGGGGACGGACGCGCGCCAGGAGTACCTCGCCTTGATGGAGGCGGCGGAGCTGAGGCGGAGCGTGTTGTTCGAGACCCTCGTGCTGCTGGCGTCGCCGGAGGCCATCGAGGCGGCCAACCATGTCAACCTCGTCGTGTGGCGGCAGGTGCTCGCGCCGACCCGCACTCCTGACGGAACGCCGGTGGAAGGAGATCTGATAGCTCTGATGAACCGCTTCCACGAGCAGGCCCGGATCGATCTGGGCATCCCCCGTGGCCTCTGGCCCGCCTAGGGCCTGCCATCATCGAGGTATGCCCGCCGCCTCCGACGCCCCGCTGATCACCGAACGGCTCGTGCTCCGCCCCGTGCGCCCCAGGGACCTGCCGGTGATGACGCGGCTGTGGACCGATCCGGAGGTACGGCGGCACCTCGGCGGCCCGGTGACCGAGGCCGTCGTGCGGATCAGGCAGCGGCGGATCGTCGGCGCGCCGCAGTGTCGAGCCGTCGAGCGGGCCGCCGACGGCGTGGTCGTCGGCCTGGTCACGGTGGAGCGGGCGGGGCGGGGCGGCGAGACGGAGGTGTCGTACCAGTTCCTGCCCGAGCACTGGGGGCAGGGGTACGCGCGTGAGGCCGTCGCCGCGGCCGTGGCGCGGGCCCTGGAGGACACGCCGAGTGTCGTCGCCGTCACCCAGGAGGCCAACATGCGCTCCCGCCGGCTCCTGGAGGCGGTCGGCATGACCCACGCCGAGTCGTTCGTGGAGCATGACGCCCACCAGGTGCTCTACCGGAGGACCGCCCCCCGCGTTTAGAAGCGGGCGTGCGTCGTGATGTCCGAGCCGAACTGCTCGATCATCTCGGTGGTCACGGTCGGCCGGCACTGCGCGATCGCGTCCAGGTAGTCCGCCGTGCTCGCGCCGGGCGCCGTCGGCTGCACGGCCACCAGGTCCCGCTCGAAGGAGTTCTGCGCGGCGATCCGCGCCGCGTGCTCGATGTCCGCAGGGGTGAACAGGTCGCTGGCGGCGACCAGTGCGTCCACGTCGACGTCCGGGCGCGCGTCGGTGTAGCGGGACCAGATCGCGGCGCGGGCCGCCTTGTCCGGCGTACCGATCGGGATGAGGTAGTCGAAGCGGCCCGGGCGCAGGAACGCCGGGTCGATCGAGCGGATCGAGTTGGTCGCGCACACGAGCAGCCGCTCGTCCCGCTCCCGGAAACCCGGTATCAGCTTGAGGAGTTCGTTGGTGACGCCGTGCATGCCGCCCGGCTGCACCGGCTCGGCGCGCACGGGCGCGATCTCCTCCACCTCGTCGATGAAGACGAGCACCCGGTCCAGCTCGGCGATCCGGGCGAAGGCCGCGCGCAGCGCCGCCGCCAGGTTGCCCTCGTCCGCGAGCCGGGACGGGAGGATCTCGACGAACGGCCAGCCGAGCCGGGAGGCGATGGCCCGGGCGAAGGTCGTCTTGCCGGTGCCGGGCGGCCCGAAGAGACCGATCGCGCGCGGCGGCCGCACGCCGTGCCGGGCGGCCCGCTCGGGCTCGGCCAGCGGCAGCACGACACGCCGTTCGATCAGGTCCTTCTCCCGCTCCATGCCGGCGACCCTGCCCCACAGGTCGGTCGGCAGCAGCCGGCCGCCGAGGTCGTCGAGCAGACCGGCGGCCGGGCCGTGCAGCGGCTCGACCTTCTCGAAGTAGGCGACGGCGGGCTGCCGGGTGTAGCCGGCGTTCAGCAGTCCCTCGCCGAGCAGCTCCTCCTCCGGCAGCACGTACGCGATCCGGGCCACCCGGGCCGCCACGAGCCGCCGCTCCAGCTCCATCAGGAGCGCGCTGGCCAGGCCCCGGCCGCGCCACGCCGACGAGATCGCGATCCGCATCACCCAGGCCCGCTCCCCGGCGACGCAGGCGAGCGCCGCGCCGATGGGCACGCCCTGGTGGACGGCGACGACGGCCGGCTGGCGGGAGGTCAGGGCGCCGATGCACTCGGCGAGCGAGAAGACCGACTCCTGGCCGAGCTCGGCCGTGGTGTCGATGAGATGGACGACGGCGGCGAGATCGCTCTCGCGGTAGTCGTGAATGAGCCAGTTCACCGGTGGTACCGCCCCTCGTTGCTGCGCCTGTGCCTGGGTGCTGTCGCGCCTGGTGTCGGCGAGGCTAGGCGGGGCGGCTCCGGCCGGTCCTGTGCCGCCGTGCACAAGGCGGGGCGGTCAAACGCTCCGTACCGGCTCTATGCGGAGCGGGTGCAAAGAGACGGTCCCATCCACCCCAGCCGCAAACCCAGCCCCACCCCACCGGGCAGCA
>NZ_JBSGBF010000128.1:0-19522 GCF_053601115.1 Streptomyces sp. NPDC004788 | reverse complement strand
ACCCCCCCAACCCCTTTCGCGTCTTTTGTTTTTGTTGAACTCTGGTTGGTGGGCCGGCTGGGGGGGGGCGGCCGTGCGCACGCCGCGGTTACGGCGGGCCCCCCCCCCCCGCGGCGGGGGGCGGGCCGCCGATGTTTCACGTGAAACAACGAGAGGTCACTTCGCCTCGACGAAGCCCTCCAGGTCACGCAGCAGCGCGGCCTTCGGCTTGGCGCCGACGATGGTCTTCACGACCTCGCCGCCCTGGTAGACGTTCATCGTCGGGATCGACATGATGCCGTACTTGGCAGCCGTGGTCGGGTTCTCGTCGATGTTGAGCTTCACGATGGTGATCTCGGGGTGCTCAGCGGCGATGGCCTCAAGGGACGGGGCGATCTGGCGGCACGGGCCGCACCACTCGGCCCAGAAGTCCACGACGACGGGCTTGTCGCTCTTGAGGACCTTCTCGTCGAAATCAGCGTCGGTGACGATAACGGTGGCGCCGGCCACGGCGACCTCCTTTGGTTGGCGGGGTGTGGGGTGAGGAAGGCGTAGGGGTCAGACCGCGGGGGTCTCGGCCAGCTTCTCGCTGTCGGCGAGGGCGGCCAGGAAGCGCTCCGCGTCGAGGGCGGCGGAGCAGCCGGTGCCGGCGGCGGTGATCGCCTGGCGGTAGGTGTGGTCGACGACGTCGCCGGCGCCGAAGACACCCGTGAGGTTGGTGCGGGTGGACGGGGCGTCGACCTTCAGGTAGCCCTCCTCGTCCAGCTCCAGCTGGCCCTTGAAGAGCTCCGTGCGCGGGTCGTGGCCGACGGCGATGAAGAGACCGGTCACCGGCAGCTCGCTCGTCTCGCCCGTCTTGGTGTTGCGCAGGGTCAGACCGGAGAGCTTGGGGTCGCCGTGGATCTCGGCGACCTCGCTGTCCCAGGCGAACTTGATCTTCGGGTCGGCGAAGGCACGCTCCTGCATCGCCTTGGAGGCGCGCAGCGTGTCACGGCGGTGGACGATCGTCACGGACTTGGCGAAGCGCGAGAGGAAGGTGGCCTCCTCCATCGCGGTGTCGCCGCCGCCGACCACGGCGATGTCCTGGTCCTTGAAGAAGAAGCCGTCGCAGGTGGCGCACCAGGAGACACCGCGACCGGAGAGGGCGTCCTCGTTCGGCAGGCCGAGCTTGCGGTGCTGGGAGCCGGTCGTGACGATGACGGCCTTGGCGCGGTGGACGGTGCCGGCGGTGTCCGTGACGGTCTTGATGTCACCGGTGAGGTCCACGGCGACGACGTCGTCCGGAACGAGCTCGGCGCCGAAGCGCTCGGCCTGGGCGCGCATGTTGTCCATGAGGTCCGGGCCCATGATGCCGTCACGGAAGCCGGGGAAGTTCTCCACCTCGGTCGTGTTCATCAGGGCGCCACCGGCGGTGACCGCACCCTCGAAGACGAGCGGCTTCAGCGACGCGCGTGCGGTGTACAGCGCAGCGGTGTAACCCGCGGGACCGGAGCCGATGATGATCACATTACGGACGTCGCTCACGGGTTTCTTCCTCGTCTCTGCAGACTGCCTACTGCCTACGGGGGCGGGCTCGGATGGGTGACTCTCACCCCACCCAACGGATCCTAAGGGGCGAGCATTCCCGAGACGGCCACGCGGCACGGTGCTGAGACGGAGCCCGAGGTCAGGAGCGCGGGACGGACTCGTTCAGAAGCACCTCGCCCTTGCCCTTCCCGCCGCCCGACGCGCAGGAGCCGTCCACCACGAACGCCTGCACCTGACTGCTGTCCGCGGTGTCGGGAAGGACGACCAGATAGGCGGGTGTCCCCTGGTAGTCGCCCTGCTGGAAGCCGAGGACCGGGTCGGTGCGTCCGGTGGCGGCCTTGACGCAGTCGGGCAGGGCGGCGCCCGTCCTGCGCGTCTGCCCGTCGCCGCCGCTCTCGGCCGAGAGGGACTCGGGAGCGCCGCTGCGGTCCTGGGGCGCCTTGAAGCTGGTGTTCCGGTGCAGCAGGTCCTGCACGGTGGACTCGACGGGCCGGCCGTCGAACCCGGCGGCGCTCGCGGCGACGGCGGCATCGGCCTTCTTGTCGCCTGCCGAGGTCGCACCGCCGAGTGCGCCCGACTGGGTGAAGAAGAGGCCCAGGCCCAGGGCCGCGGCGCCGAAGACCGCGCCGAGGGCGGCGATCCGGCGCCGGGAGCGGCGCGGGCGGCCGGGGCCGGTGGCGGCGGAGGGACGCCCGGCGGGCCGGTCCGCAGGGCGGTCGGCCGGGACGGACGGCGCGGGGCGGGGGCGCGATGTTTCACGTGAAACAGGCGCGTCGGCCTCCGGTGCGGTCGCGTTCAGCAGGGCTTCCGCGGCGAGGGCGGCATCGATCCGCCCGGCGATCTCGGCGGGCATCCGGGGCGGCCCCGGCAAGGTGCCCAGGAGCCCGCGGATCTCCTCCAGGGACGTCCGGACGTCCGCGCAGAGGGGACAGGCGTCGAGATGCTGCCGTACGGCCGCGCTGCGGGCGGGGGAGAGCAGGCCCTCGGTGAGATCGGAGATCTCCGCGACGTCCGGGTGCTGAGTCGTGTCGGCCGTGGAAGTCACGCGCGCCCACCTCCGCCCTTCACAGCAGCTGCATTGCTCGGTCCGCTATCCGTCGGCCCCGGCACCGGTGGGACGGATGCCCCCGGCGTCCGGTTCCTTCCCCCGTCGGGGCCTTCGTTACCCACCGTGTCCCCGCGCAGATGAGTGACCATCGGCAGCAGCCTCGCCCGCCCGCGGGCACAGCGGCTCTTCACGGTCCCGGTGGGGACATCGAGGATACGAGCGGCCTCGGCCACCGGGTATCCCTGCATGTCGACCAGGACGAGCGCAGCCCGTTGTTCCTCCGGCAGCGTGGCGAGCGCGGCCAGCAGCTGGCGGTGCAGATCCTGCCGCTCGGCGGGTGCCTCGGCCGACTCGTGCGGTTCGAGGAGCTGCTCGAACCGTGCGGTGTCGTCCATGGGCGAGGTCCGGCGGGATGCCGTCTTCCGGGCCCGGTCGAGGCAGGCGTTCACCGTGATGCGGTGCAGCCAGGTCGTGACGGCCGACTGGCCCCGGAAGGTATGGGCGGCCCGGAAGGCCGACACGAGGGCGTCCTGGACGGCGTCAGCGGCCTCCTCGCGGTCTCCCAGCGTCCGCAGGGCCACCGCCCACAGCCGGTCGCGGTGGCGCCGTACGAGCTCACCGAAGGCGTCAGGATCGCCGGCCACATGGTCGGCCAGCAGATCCTGGTCGCTCCGTTCGTCGTGTGGGACGTCGTCCAACGGTGAGCCCCTCCCCCGGGGTGACGTCAGCTGGTGACCTTGATCTCCGAGATCTCACCCCGGTAACCGTCTCCGCCGGCCGGCAGATCGGTCAGCCAGACGAGAACGTAGCGCGTCTTCAGCGGCTTGCCGGGGGTGAGGGCCACTGTGGTCCCGTTGCCCGCGGTCTGCCTGCGGAAGTCGTCGAGCCGGCTGGGCTGCGAGGTGAAGTTCTCGGGAGTCGTCCGCAGTTCGACCGAGGTGGCGCCGTGGAAGGCGACCTCGACCTTGGCGACCTGCTGGACCTTGCCGAGGTCGAGGATGATGCCCACCCCGTCCTTCAGGTTGCCGAACTTCGAGTAACCCTTGTAACTGCTGGTCGTCCACGAGGTGTTCGGGTCACCGTCGTAGGCGTTCTTTATGTCCCGGGGGTTCTCGCCGCCGTCGCTGCCCTGCGGGTCGAAGTCCCGCGCGTCCTCGATCGCGACCGGCTTGCCGTTCGCCGTCGGCTCCTTGTTGTCGTCGCCCGACGGCTGCGGCTGGGTCGGCGGCGTCTCGGCCGACTTGTTCTGGTCCAGGAGCCGGTCGGCGATCTGCCAGCTGCCCAGGCCGAGGGCGGCGATCAGCAGGGCCGAGACGGCCCACTTGAGCACCTTGCCGGTACGGCTCTGCAGCGGCGGCGGCGGGACCATGACCGGCTGGGTGACCACGGGGCGCGGCTGGGGGCGCCCGTAGGTGCCCTGCTGGTAGGTGGTGCGCTGGTACTCGGGCGGCGTCGGGAGCGGGAACTCCGGCTCCGGCGGCCGGATGCGCGGCATCGCCGCGACGGCCTTCGCCAGCTCGTCCGGCGTGGTGCAGGGCGGCTCCTGGCGCGAGGCCGTGGCCCCGTCGTTCGCCAGGGCGCGCATCGCGATCTCCGAGAGGCCCCGGTGGACGCCCGCCCGCACCTGGTCGGGGGCGAGCAGCCCGACGCCCTTGGGCAGCCCGGAGAGCCCGTAGGCGTCGTTCTCGTACGGCCAGCGCTGGGTGAGCGCCGCGTAGAGGAGGGCGCCGATCGCCTCGGTGTCCGTGCGCTGCGGGCGGTCGGCGCTGATGCCGCGCAGGGCGGCGTTCACGGCGAGGCCGCGGATCCGGTACTGGCCGGTGGAGCTTCGCAGCACGGCGCTCGGCGTGAGCCGGAGGTGCGAGAGGCCCTCGCGGTGCGCCGCGGCCATGGCCTGGGAGACCTGGCTGACGAGCTGGTAGGCGTCGTGCGGCTCCATGGGGCCGGCCGCGAGCAGCGCGGTCAGCTCGGTGGAGTCGGGCAGCCACTCGTGCACGACGTAGACGAGGTCGTTCTCCTCGACCGCGTCGAGGACCTGCACGAACCGCGGGTCGCCGAGCAGCGCGGCGGAGCGGGCGGCGGCGAGGACGGAGCGGGCGCGGGAGTGGTCGGCGGGCAGGATGTGCACGCCGACGGCGCGCCGCAGCTTCTCGTCGACGGCACGCCAGCTGCTGAATCCGTCCAGTCGGGTGACGCACTCCTCCAGCCGGTACCGTCTCGCCAGCTTGTGGCCGCTGTGCAGTTCGGGTGCGGTGATGGAGGACTGTTCGCCGTTCTGTCGTTCGACCGCCTTGCTCTTCGTGGCCTCGGCGGGCGTGCCCGCCTTCTTCTGCGCTTCCGCCACCCCGTCGGTCGCGGCCGTGTCCGCCTTGGCGGTCAGCGGGTCGTCACCGCTGTTGTCGGCCACGTCGACGGCAGCCGTGCTACGTTCCGCCACCGTCGTTCCTGCCTCCCCATCCGTTGCGCCACATCCAACAGCCATGCCAATTGTGCCCACAGTCCGGCCCTATGCACGACACGCGTCGGCAGACGATGGTTGTGCGAACCCCGCGCACCTGTCGTTCGATCAGCGTCCCAGACGGCCGCGGACCATGCCCACCATGGAGTTGAGCTCCGCGATCCGCATGCGCTTGGCCGCCACGAAGAAGACCCCGAGCAGGACGGCGCTGCCGACGACGAGGGCCGCGAGCGATCCCAGGGCCCCTTCGCCGAGCACCTTCAGGAGGGCGAAGCCGACGGCTCCGGCGGCGACGGCGGCCGGCAGGGAGGCCAGGCACAGCCGGGCGTAGGTGCGGATGACATGGGCGCCGTCCAGGTCGCCGCCGAGGCGCTTGCTCAGCCGGCGCCAGGCGACGCCGACGCCGACCATGTAGGCCAGGCCGTAGGAGGCGGCCATGCCGACGACCGCCCAGCGGGCGGGCAGCACGACGTAACAGACGGCCGAGGCGGCCGCGTTGACGGCGGCGACGATGACGGTGTTGTAGAAGGGCGTCCGGGTGTCCTCGTAGGCGTAGAAGCCGCGGAGCACCACGTACTGCACCGAGAAGGGGATCAGGCCGAGGCCGAAGGCCATCAGGATGAAGCCCATGCCCTGGGCGGCCTCGACGCCGCTGGAGGCGTAGAGCAGGGTGCACATCGGGACGCCGAGGGCGAGGAAGGCGAAGGCGATCGGGACGATGGCCACGGCCGAGTTGCGCAGGCCCTGGGAGATGTCGTCGCGGACGGCGCCCGGATCGTCGTCGGAGGCGGCGCGGGAGATGCGGGGCAGCAGGGCGGCCATGACGGAGACGGTGATGATGGCCTGCGGCATGCCCCAGATCAGCTGGGCGTTGGAGTAGGCGAGGAAACCGGCGCCGTTCTTGCCGGACTCCTCACCGGCCGCGGTGGCGAGCTGGGTGACGACCAGGACACCGGCCTGGTTGGCGAGCACGAACAGCACGGTCCACTTGGCCAGTTTGACCGTCTTGCCGAGGCCGTGGCCCTTCCAGTCGAAGCGGGGACGGAAGCGGAAGCCGGTCTCGCGCAGGTACGGGATCATCGCCAGGGCCTGCACGACGAGGCCGAGCAGGGTGCCGATGCCGAGCAGCCGGACGCCGTCGTCGGGGATCGTCCGGACGCCCATGTGGGACTCGGCGGAAGTGCCGTAGACCCAGATGAACAGGCCGAACGTGGTGATCATGACGATGTTGTTGAGGACCGGGGTCCACATCATCGCGCCGAACTTGCCGCGGGCGTTGAGGATCTGACCCATCACCACGTGCACGCCCATGAAGAAGATGGTGGGCAGGCAGTAGCGGGCGAAGGTGACGGCGACGCTGTTGGCGGCCGCGTCGTCGGCGATGGTGCTCGACATCAGCCGGATCAGCACCGGTGCCGCGAACACGGCGATGGTGACGATCACGCCGAGCGCCACCATGACGAGCGTCAGCAGCCGGTTGGCGTACGCCTCGCCGCCGTCCTCGTCGTTCTTCATCGAGCGGACGAGCTGCGGCACGAAGACTGAGTTGAGGCCGCCGCCGATGGTGAGGATGTAGATCATCGTCGGCAGCGTGTAGGCGACGGTGTACGTGTCACCGAGCAGCGCGGCGCCGAGGGCGCCGGTGATCACCAGGCTGCGGACGAATCCGGTGAGACGGGAGACGAGGGTGCCGGCGGCCATCACGGCGCTCGACTTGAGCAGCCCGGAGGCGCGGCCGGCCTTCTTCGGGGCGGGCGCGGGCATGGGGTTCGGCTCCGGGGACGGCGGCGGCACCTGGCCGGGCGCCTGCTGGTCCCGGTAGAGGTGGGCGAAGGCGTCGGTCTCCGGCTCCTCCTCCCCCGCCGACGTCACCAGGTCGTCGACGCCGGTGAACTGGACCGTGCGGGCGTCGTCGCCGTACGGCAGGTGGCGCGAGGGGCCGTCGGGCTCGGGCGCCGGGGTCTGGGCCCAGACGCGCGGGTCCGGGGCGTGCGCGGGCGCGGCCGGCTGCTGGTAGAGCGGCTGCGGCTCCGCGTAGGTGCCCGGCGGGGGCGGCGGATGCGCGGCCCGGTCGTAGAGCGCCTCGCCCACCGGGTCCTGGGCGGACAGGTCCCGCGCCTGGTACGGGTCGTGGGCGAAGGCGTCCTGGACGTACGGGTCCTGGCCGTAGGCGTACGGGGCCTGCTGCTGCGCGTGCTGGTCCGGGGCGGCCTGCTGCGGCGGCGGGACCGGCCCGGGGCCGGGTGCCGGGGTCGCGGGCGTCCCACCGGACGGCGCGTTGCCCGCGCCCTGGCCGCGGTCACCGTCGTACGGCGCGTTCATGGTTACCCCACCTCATCGTCCCCGGCCGACCGGCCACGACATCGCTCAACGGTCCACTTTCTCACCCGCGCCGGACGGGTCGCCGCTTTCGGGCCCGGTGTCCGGCGTCGGGTCACTCGGCTGCGCCGTCTCCGAGCCGTCGTCGGGTTCCGTTTCGGCGCTGCCGGCGCGGGTCTCGCCGGTGGTGTCGGCAGCGGCGGAACCAGTCTCCGCCTCCGCTTCGGCGCCGTCAGCGGCCTCGTCGGCGGCCTCGGCCTCGGCGTTCCGGGCGGCTGCCCGCTTGCGCTGGGAGTACATCCGGATGCCGGCGAGGACGAGCAGCAGCACACCGCCGGCGATCACGAGCATCACCGTCGGGGTGATCTCGGAGACCTTCACGGTGAACGTCATCGGAGTGCCGTAGGGCGTGCCGTCCTCGGTGTAGAGCTGGGCCGTCATCGTGACCGGGCCGTTCGCATTGGCCGAGGCGTTGAACTTCACCGACTGGCTGTGCCCGCCATTGATCTTCACGGGCCGGTCGGCGGTGCCCTCGCCGTCCAGCTTGACGCGGTTCTTGTTGCTGGACTGCAGCCGCAGCACCAGATGGTCGACGCCCTGCAGCAGCCGGTTCTGCACGGTCACCGGAATGGTGGCGCTCCGGCCGGACAGCGTGAGGTCCGACTTCTTGATCAGCTGCACCTCTTCGGTGAGGCTCCGCAGATAACGCAGGACCTCCTCGCGGTAGAGGGCGGCCGAGGGAGCCTCCCCGCGCCAGGACGTCGACATCTCGCGGCTGATCGCGTTGGTGAACGGCGGGACCACGCGGTCCGGGGCGGTCAGGATGACCCGGAAGTCGTCCAGCTCGTCCCGGGTGTCCTTCATCTTGAGGAAGGCAGTGGTGTCGAGTTCCTGGGCGCGCAGCTTCTTCGGGTACGAGCGGCTGCTCGGGATCCGCGTCGAGGCGTCCGGGTCGGGCGTCTCCGCGGCGGCGGCCGGCAGGTCCTCCGGCTCCGTCCAGCGCTTGGCGCCGAGCGCCTGCAGCGCCGTCGCCATGCTCTGCGCCTGCGCGATCGAGGGCATGCGCTGCGGGGCGACCACGACGCTGCGCTGTTTCTCGGGCAGCTCCAGGGTCGTGGCCAGCGACTGGGCGAGGAAGGACTGGACGGCCAGGGTGGAGCTGTCGGCCCTGATGAGGTCGCCCTGGAACGCCTTCGACAGACCGGCGTCGCTGACCACCGCGGTGGTGCCGCCGCCGACCGGACGGGCCGCGGTCGGGGTGTACGAGAGGTCGTCGCGGAAGCTGTCGCTGCGGGCGATCACGTTGTGCGCGCCCGCCGAGGTGGCGACGGCCATGATCGAGGCGTCGACGGCCCCGTCGACGGGCCAGGCGAAGTCGGTGGACGGCTTCACGTGGAGGATCGTCTCCACCGTGGTCGAGGCCAGCGCGGACGCCTGCTGGAGGTGGCTGAGCGAGCCGGGGACCTCCTTGCCGTGGTGGGCGAGGGAGGCCAGGTCGGGGTCCGCGAACGGCAGGGCGACGACCTTGTGGCCCTGCACGGCCTTCTCCAGGGCGTCCAGCCAGCGCTCGGCGACGTCCTGGTTCCGGCCCGGCACCTCGCTCGCGCCGCTCTTGACCATGTACGGCTCGGTCATCGCGGTGACGGCGGCGAGCAGGTCCGGGTCGATCACCCAGGTGACCGGGAGGCCCTTGCCGAGCGAGACCATCTCGTGGAGCCGGCCGCCGGGGGCGAGATCGGCGGCCAGGTCGTCGTTCTCGAAGACAGGCGTCTGCTGGAGGTTCGCGCCCGTCTCGGCGGAGACGTGCGACGTGGAGATCAGCGGCCAGAGATAGGTGAGCTTGGTCTTCTTCTCGGCCTCGTCGGGCTGGTACGGCAGGAAGGTCCGCTCGATGCCGAGCAGCCGCTCATAGGGCTGGCCGGTGGTCTGGCCCGACAGCGAGACGCCGAGCTGATAGACGCCCGCGTCGTCGAGACCCAGCTTGGACACCGGCACCGAGAGCGTGAAGTCGCGGCTGAGCCCGGCGCCCAGCCTGGGGATCTTGACCGTGTAGGCACCGCCCAGCGGGGCGGGGTCGCTGCCGTAGCGGACACCGTCCCGGTCGGCGACGTCGTCGATCTCGCTCCGGCTGGTCATCCGCGGGCCGACCCGCAGATCGACCGTGGCATTGGTCACGGACTGCTTGGTCTCGTTGGTGACCGTGCCCGTGATGGTGAGTGTGTCGCCTTCCACAGGGGCGTTCGGCGTCAGTGTGTCGACCGACACGTCCACGCCGTTGTTTCCGCCCGCGCTCTCGGCCGCCTGTGCGGCGGGCGCGGGCAGGCCCTGGAGGAGCCCGGCGAGGAGCGGGGCCGCCACGGCGAGGGAGGCCGTGCGCCGCAGCCAGCGGCGGGCAGGTGAGGGAGCGGTCCCCTGGATAGCTGCCGCCTCGGCCACGCGTCGCCCGTCCTCGTCGTTGTCAGTGGTGCCAGTGGTGTCGGTGGTTCCCGGTTGCTGTGTCCAGGCATGGTAACGAGGCACGCGGGGGCCAAGTGCCGGGGACTGCTCCAGGCGAAGGCGCGCACGGGAGCGCGGGCCGGGCCGCGGCCCGGCGTGCCCGCGGGAAAACGAGGGCATGGCGGTGAGCCGGGGCACGTACCCTTTTCTGTTGTGCCGAACGCCAATGAAGAGACCCCCACCGCGCTGAGCCAGGTGCAGCGCCGCGCCGTCAGCGAGCTGCTGCGCGTGTCCCCCGTCGCCGACGACCTCGCCATCCGCTTCAAGGAGGCCGGGTTCAGCCTCGCGCTGGTCGGCGGCTCGGTACGGGACGCCCTCCTCGGCCGTCTCGGCAACGACCTGGACTTCACCACCGACGCCCGTCCCGAGGACGTGCTGAAGATCGTCCGCCCCTGGGCCGACGCCGTCTGGGAGGTCGGGATCGCGTTCGGCACCGTCGGCTGCCAGAAGCAGGCCCGCGTCGGAGACGCCGATCAGAACTTCCTGGTGGAGATCACCACGTACCGCTCGGAGGCGTACGACCGCACCTCGCGCAAGCCCGAGGTGTCCTACGGCGACTCCATCGAGGAGGATCTGGTCCGGCGCGACTTCACCGTCAACGCCATGGCCGTGGCGCTCCCGGAGAAGGAGTTCATCGACCCGCACGGCGGTCTGGAAGACCTGTCCGAGCGGGTGCTGCGCACCCCCGGCACGCCCGAGGAGTCTTTCTCGGACGACCCGCTGCGCATGATGCGGGCCGCGCGCTTCGCCGCGCAGCTGGACTTCGAGGTGGCTCCCGAGGTCGTCACCGCCATGACGGAGATGGCCGGCCGGCTGGAGATCGTCTCCGCCGAGCGCATCCGTGAGGAGTTCAACAAGCTCCTGCTCTCGGCGCACCCCCGCAAGGGCCTCGGGCTCCTCGTCGACACCGGCCTGGCCGCGCACGTCGTCCCCGAGCTTCCGGCCCTGCGCCTGGAGAGCGACGAGCACCACCGGCACAAGGACGTCTACGAGCACTCGCTCACCGTCCTCGACCAGGCGATCGACCTGGAGGAGGACGGCCCGGACCTGGTGCTGCGTCTCGCGGCCCTGCTCCACGACATCGGCAAGCCGCGCACCCGCCGCTTCGAGAGGGACGGCCGGGTCTCGTTCCACCACCACGAGGTGGTCGGCGCGAAGATGACCAAGAAGCGCATGACCGCGCTGAAGTACTCCAACGAGCTGATCAAGGACGTGTCGCGGCTGGTGGAGCTGCATCTGCGCTTCCACGGCTACGGCACGGGCGAGTGGACCGACTCCGCCGTCCGCCGCTACGTCCGCGACGCCGGGCCGCTGCTCTCCCGCCTCCACAAGCTGACCCGCTCGGACTGCACCACCCGCAACAAGCGCAAGGCCGCCGCGCTCTCCCGCGCCTACGACGGCCTGGAGGAGCGCATCGCCAAGCTCCAGGAGCAGGAGGAGCTGGACTCGATCCGTCCCGATCTCGACGGCAACCAGATCCAGGAGATCCTGGGCATCCGTCCTGGGCCGGGTGTCGGCCGCGCCTACAAGTTCCTGCTTGAGCTGCGCCTGGAGAACGGGCCGATGGAGCACGACGCCGCCGTGGCCGCGCTCAAGGAGTGGTGGGCGACCCAGGACGCCTGATGGGGACTCCGGTGCGGCCGGTGTTTCACGGCCGGTGTTTCACGTGAAACACCGGCGGACCGGCACCGGCATGCGACACCAGCGGGGCGATGTTTCACGTGAAACGTCGCCCCGCTCGCCGTAGGGCCAGCGCGATGAGCGCGTAGAGGGCGGACACGAGCAGGACGATGGCGGGAGATCGCCCGTCCGGCGGGAGCATCAGGGCCGCGACCCCGGCCGCGCTGACGAAGGCGACGTTGAAGAGCACGTCGTAGAGGGAGAAGACCCGGCCGCGATAGGCGTCGTCCACGGAGATCTGGACGACCGTGTCCGTCGCGATCTTCGCTCCCTGGGTGATCAGTCCGAGGGAGAAGGCCGCCACGAGGAACGGCGTCCGGGCGAAGGTCAGCCCCAGGGCGGGGGTCAGCACCGCGGCCGCGGTCGCGCAGAGCGTGATCCAGCCGAACGGGCCGAGCCTCCCGACCGCCGCGGGCGAGAGCACCGCAGCGGCGAAGAAACCGGCGCCGGAGGCGGCGACGGCCAGACCGAGCACGGCCAGGCCCTGCGCCTGCGTGGTGCTCCAGGCGTACCGGCTGAGCATGAGCACGGTGACGAACAGCGCGCCGTAACAGAAGCGCATGAGGGTGACCGCGGCGAGGGCGTGGGCGGCCGGGCGGCGCTCGGCGAGGTGGCGCAGCCCCTGGACCAGTCCGCGTGCGGTGGAGGACAGCGCGCTGGCGAGCCGGGGCTGGACCAGCTCCGGGTCCGGCCCGAGGAGCTCGCGGGTCATCCGCAGTGAGGTGAGGGCGGAGCAGAGATAGAGGAAGGCGCCCAGGAGGACGACGGCGGCGTCGGAGTCGTCGGCGACCAGCCGCATCGCGAAGGCGAGTCCGCCGCCGAGGGTCGCGGCGAGGGTGCCGGCGGTCGGGGAGAGCGAGTTGGCGACGACCAGCCGCTCGTCGTCGACCACGCGCGGGAGCGCGGCGGAGAGTCCGGCCAGGACGAAGCGGTTGACGGCCGTGACGGAGAGGGCGGAGGCGTAGAAGAGCCAGTCGGGCGCCGATGCCAGCATCAGCAGCGCGGTCCCGGCGGCCAGGACGGTGCGCAGCAGATTGCCGTAGAGGAAGACCTGACGCCGCTGCCAGCGGTCGAGCAGGACTCCGGCGAAGGGGCCGACGAAGGAGTAGGGGAGCAGTAGGACGGCCATGGCGGAGGCGATGGCGGCGGGGCTCGTCTCCTTCTCGGGGGAGAAGACGACATAGGTGGCCAGGGCGACCTGGTAGACGCCGTCGGCGCACTGGGAGAGCAGCCGCACCGCGAGCAGGCGGCGGAAGTTGTGCAGGCGCAGCAGGACGCGCAGATCACGCACGACGGACATGGCAGCAAGACTCACATACGACGAGGGCCCCCGGGCAGTGCCACGGGGACCCTCGTCATCGAGCCGTCGAACGGTCTGCGGGACCGTCAGGTCAGCGCTCGACCTCGCCCTTGATGAACTTCTCGACGTTGGCCAGGGCCTCGTCGTCGAAGTACTGGACCGGCGGGGACTTCATGAAGTAGCTCGACGCGGAGAGGATCGGGCCGCCGATGCCGCGGTCCTTGGCGATCTTCGCGGCGCGCAGGGCGTCGATGATGACACCGGCGGAGTTCGGGGAGTCCCACACCTCGAGCTTGTACTCCAGGTTCAGCGGGACGTCACCGAAGGCGCGGCCCTCGAGGCGGACGTACGCCCACTTGCGGTCGTCCAGCCAGGCCACGTAGTCCGAGGGGCCGATGTGGACGTTCTTCTCGCCGAGGTCCCGGTCGGGGATCTGGGAGGTGACGGCCTGCGTCTTGGAGATCTTCTTGGACTCCAGGCGCTCGCGCTCGAGCATGTTCTTGAAGTCCATGTTGCCGCCGACGTTCAGCTGCATGGTGCGCTCGAGACGGACACCGCGGTCCTCGAAGAGCTTCGCCATCACGCGGTGCGTGATGGTGGCGCCCACCTGGGACTTGATGTCGTCACCGACGATCGGGACACCGGCCTCGGTGAACTTGTCGGCCCACTCCTTGGTGCCGGCGATGAAGACCGGAAGGGCGTTGACGAAGGCGACCTTGGCGTCGATGGCGCACTGCGCGTAGAACTTCGCGGCGTCCTCGGAGCCCACGGGCAGGTAGCAGACGAGAACGTCGACCTGCTTGTCCTTGAGGACCTGGACGACGTCGACCGGGGCCTCGGCGGACTCCTCGATGGTCTGGCGGTAGTACTTGCCGAGACCGTCGAGGGTGTGGCCGCGCTGGACCGTGACGCCCTTGTTGGGGACGTCGCAGATCTTGATGGTGTTGTTCTCGCTGGCGCCGATGGCGTCCGACAGGTCGAGGCCGACCTTCTTCGCGTCCACGTCGAACGCGGCCACGAACTCGACGTCACCGACGTGGTAGTCGCCGAACTGGACGTGCATCAGGCCGGGCACCTTGGTCGCCGGGTCGGCGTCCTTGTAGTACTCGACGCCCTGCACCAGCGAGGCGGCGCAGTTGCCCACGCCGACGATGGCTACGCGAACCGAACCCATTTCCGGTTGCTCCCTGTGTGTCGTGGAAGCCCTGCGGTGAGCAGGGTTTCACTTGGCGGTGTCGTCGGACGGATCCGGCCGGGTACTGCCCCCGTGCCGGGGCAGGCCGCCCGTTTCTCCAGAATTTCCTTGCTGCTGAGCGGTGCCCTCGGGGCCGTCGGAACGGGATCGCTGATCCCGGCCCGCCCGCTCGCTCTCGATGAGCTCGTTCAGCCAGCGCACTTCGCGCTCCACGGACTCCATTCCGTGGCGCTGCAGCTCAAGCGTGTAGTCGTCGAGGCGCTCGCGCGTCCGGTTCAGGGAGGCGCGCATCTTCTCCAGGCGCTCCTCCAGCCGGCTGCGGCGGCCCTCCAGCACCCGCACCCGCACCTCGCGCTCGGTCTGGCCGAAGAAGGCGAAGCGGGCGGCGAAGTGCTCGTCCTCCCAGGCGTCCGGGCCGGTGTGGGAGAGGAGCTCCTCGAAGTGCTCCTTACCAGCGGCCGTCAACCGGTAGACGATCTTGGCGCGGCGTCCCGCGAGTGAAGCCGCCACGGCCTCCTCGGGGGCGCTGCCCGGCTCCTCGATCAACCAGCCGTTGGCGACCAGCGTCTTGAGGCACGGATAGAGGGTCCCGTAGCTGAACGCCCGGAAGATGCCCAGCGAGGTGTTGAGCCGCTTGCGCAGCTCGTACCCGTGCATCGGGGCCTCGCGGAGCAGGCCGAGGACGGCGAACTCGAGGATTCCTGAGCGCCTGCTCATTCGCCGCCTCCTCCGCTCTCGGATCGTCTCTCGGACCTCGTGAAAACTCTTATGCCGAGTCGATGTGCCGCACTGATGTATCGACTCGATACATCCCGACGATAGAACGGCCTCACTGTTGCGACAAGTGGGGCTCGGGTGACCGGCGTCACATCGTCAATTCTCAGTAATCGACTTGCCGGATTTGTGACGAAGTCGGCACCAAGGCAGGTTTTGGCCGTGCGTAGTCTGTGCGGCATGCAGACCACCGGGAACCGAGCGATGCCGCAGCGCGTCAGTCAACCCGGTGACAGGCTGCGGCACGGCGCGACTTTGGTCCGAGCTCACGCCGTGTGCATTTCGGGGGGACCGGAACTCAACTGCCGCTTCCAGGCGTACGCGCCTGCCCGAGGAGTAGTCGTTCGATGAGCGAGCACCGTCGCAAAATGCCGCAGCAGCCGCCGAGTGGCGGCCGTGCTGCGGCCCGGCGCGCCGCCCAGCAGCCAATGGGCCGCAGGCCGGCTCCCGGCCATGATGCCGACCTGGGGTCACCGTCTGCCTCGTACGGGGCGCCCTCTTCTTATGGAGAGGAGCAGCGCCCTTACGGAGGACGTGCCGAAGCCCGGCGCGCGGCGCAGCGCGGTGGGCGCAGGCGCGCGCCCGAGGGCGGTGCCGGCGGCGGACGGCGTGGCGGAGGCGGCGGCCGTGGCACCGGCCCCGGCCGTGGCGGCGACGGTGGCCGCGGGCCCGGCAAGAAGCGGTTCATCGACTACCCGCGGTACGGCAAGTACGGCTGGCGCCGCTGGATGCCCTCGTGGAAGCTCGTGACGGGTCTGTTCCTCACGTTCTTCGGCGGCTTGATGGGCGCGGCGACGATCGCGTACGCCATGGTGGGCATCCCTGACGTGGCCATCAGCGCCAAGCAGCAGAACAACGTCTACTACTGGGCCGACGGCTCGGTGATGGCCGCGAGCGGCGGTGACGTCAACCGGCAGATCATCGACTACGCCCAGATCCCGAAGGCCATGCAGGACGCGGTGGTCTCGGCCGAGAACAAGACCTTCTGGGACGACTCCGGTGTCGATCCCATGGGTATCGCCCGTGCCGTGTGGAACATGGCCAAGGGCGGCCAGACCCAGGGCGGCTCCACCATCACCCAGCAGTACGTGAAGAACGCCCGCCTCGACGACCAGTCGCAGACGGTGACCCGCAAGGTCAAGGAACTCTTCATCTCGATGCGCGTCGGCAACGAGATGGACAAGCACCAGATCATGGCGGGCTACCTCAACACCTCGTACTACGGGCGTGGTGCCTACGGTCTCCAGGCGGCGGCCCGCGCGTACTTCGGCAAGAACGCCAGCGAGCTCGACCCCAGCCAGTGCGCCCTGCTCGCCTCCGTGCTCAAGGGCGCCACGTACTACGACCCGGCCGGCTACCCCGAGATCGACCCGACGGCCACGGCGGCGGCGAACACCGACCGCGCCACGAAGCGCTGGGCGTGGATCCTCGACGAGATGGTCAAGGACCAGAAGCTCAGCGCCGCCGACCGGGCCAAGTACACCGAGCTCCCCAAGACGAAGGGCCGGACCCAGGGCGCGCAGCTGGGTGGCCAGATCGGCTACCTGGTGCGCACGGCCGAGGCGAACTTCCTCAACAACAACGACAAGGGCATCACGGCGCAGACGCTCGCCAAGGGCGGCTTCGAGATCCACACCACCTTCGAGAAGAAGAGGGTCAGGGCCCTCGAGACCGCGGTCAAGGGCGTCTACAAGGAGCACATCGACCCGAAGAAGCGACCGGACAAGGACACCCACGTCCAGTTCGGCGGTGCGTCGGTGGACGTGAAGACCGGCGCGATCGTCGCGCTCTACGGCGGCACGGACGCCACCAAGCACTTCACCAACAACGCGGACCAGACCGGTGCCCAGGTCGGCTCGACCTTCAAGCCCTT
This sequence comes from Streptomyces sp. NPDC004788, assembly GCF_053601115.1. Classification (NCBI taxonomy): domain Bacteria; kingdom Bacillati; phylum Actinomycetota; class Actinomycetes; order Kitasatosporales; family Streptomycetaceae; genus Streptomyces; species Streptomyces sp. NPDC004788. The sequence goes on along the minus strand of NZ_JBSGBF010000128.1, from coordinate 2,873 downwards.
CGTGCTGGCCGCCGCGATGCGCGACGGTGTGCGGGACCCCAAGGGGCCGACGGTGCAGGGTCCTGAGAGCCGCACGATCATCGACCCGGACAAGACCTACTACAACGGCACGAACAAGCTGACGATCAAGAACTACAACGGCACGACCTGGTACGACGACAAGGGCAACGAGTGGCGTCAGACCAACGACGACGGCGAGAGCCTGCCGAAGGTCGACCTGCGCAAGGCCATGATGAAGTCGCTGAACTCGCCGTACGTGCAGCTCGGCATGGACATCGGCATCGACAAGGTGCGCCAGTCGGCCATCGACGCGGGGCTGCTCGAGTCCTCCCTCGTGAAGGCGAACGTGCCGTCGTTCTCGCTCGGTATCTCCTCGCCGAGCGCGATCCGCATGGCCGGCGCCTACTCCACCTTCGCCAACAACGGCGAGCGGAACGACGTCTTCTCCGTCACCAAGGTCCTCCAGCGCGGTGAGGTCGTCTACGAGCACAAGGCCGCGCCCAAGCAGGCGTTCACCAGGGCCGTCGCCAGCAACGTGACCGACGTGCTGAAGGACGTCGTCAAGGCCGGTACCGGAACCAACGCGAAGCTCGACGACCGCGAGGCGGCCGGCAAGACCGGTACCACCGACGACAACAACTCGGCCTGGTTCGTGGGCTACACCCCGCAGCTGTCCACCGCGATCGACATGTACCGCTTCCCCGACGACGAGAACCTCAAGGTCCGCAAGTTCGAGTCCATGAAGGGCACCGGCGGTCTCGAGAAGATCCACGGTGCGTCGTTCCCGTCGCAGATCTGGCACGACTACATGACCGAGGCCCTCAAGAACACCGACCCGGAGAGCTTCCCGCCGCCGGAGAGCCTGGACAACGCCGAGGGCGTCTGGCGTGGCGTGGTCAGCCCGACCCCGACGCCGACCGACACCCCGTCGCAGACGCCGTCCGCCACCCCGTCGACCGAGTCGCCGACGGCGGACCCGACCAAGACGGCGAAGCCCGGCAAGACCTGCAGCGTCTGGGACTGGCCGTGCGACACGAACGGCGGAACCAGCAACGGCGGCGGCGCCAACGGCGGCACCACCGGCGGGTCCACCAGCCCGACCCCGTCGGGAACGGGTACCGCCACCATCGATCCCACCAGCGGCACCGGAAAACCGAACGGCGGTACCTGGGGCGGCATCGGCTGATCCCGCCCACCGCCTGACGGCACCGCGCCGCAACGGCGCCTTCGAGGGCCGCCGCACCCGGTCCGTACCCCGTGTACGGAACCGGGCGCGGCGGCCCTCGGCGTTTTCCCGGGCTCGTACGGCAGGATGTCCCCCATGCCGAGCCCCCAGAAGACGAGCCCTCCGCAGGACCCGGTGGTCCGCCCCACCCGCACGGACGACGTGGCGGCCAAGGGCAGCGAGCTGATCGGCGGGCCGATCGGACGCCGGGCGCTGCTCGGCGCCGGGCAGCTCACCCCGGTCCGGGTCGTCGCCCTGGTGGCCCTCGGGATGTTCGCGCTCGGCATGGTGCAGAAGCTGCCCTGCTACAACTGGGCCTGGTTCCGGGGCTCCACCTCCCAGTACACCCACGCCTGCTACTCCGACATCCCGCACCTGTTCTCCGGGCGCGGCTTCGCGGACGGCCTGGTCCCGTACTTCGACCGGATCGGCGGCGACATACCGTTCCTGGAGTACCCGGTCCTGACCGGTCTGTTCATGCAGGTCGCGGCGTGGCTGACGCCCGGCGGCGCCGACCTGACCGAGCGGCAGCAGGCGTACTGGCTGGTCAACGCCGGCCTGCTGATGGTCTGCACGGCCGTCCTGGCCGTCTGTGTGGCCCGGACGCACCGCAGGCGCCCCTGGGACGGCCTCCTCGTGGCGCTCGCGCCCGCCCTGGCGCTCACCGCCACGATCAACTGGGACCTGCTGGCCGTCGCCCTCACGGCCGCCGCGCTGCTGCTGTGGTCGCGGAGCCGCCCGCTCGGCTTCGGCGTCCTCCTCGGGCTCGCGACGGCGGCCAAGTTCTACCCGATACTGCTGCTCGTGCCCGTGTTCCTGCTGTGCTGGCGGGCGGCGAAGTGGCGGGCGTTCGGCGCGGCGGTGCTCGGCGCGGCCGGGTCGTGGCTGGTGGTGAACCTGCCGGTGATGCTGCTCGCTCCGGAGGGCTGGAAGCAGTTCTACGTGTTCAGCACCGAGCGGAACATCGACTTCGGCTCCGTGTGGCTGCTCATCAGCCAGACGACGGGCGCGGTGATCCGCCCCGAGACGGCCAACTACTGGGCGCTGTTCCTGATGATGCTCGCGGCCCTGGGGCTGGCCTATCTGGCCTTCACCGCGCCCCGCCGGCCCCGGCTCGCCCAGCTGGCCTTCCTGATCGTGGCCGCGTTCGTCCTCACCAACAAGGTCTACTCGCCGCAGTACGTGCTCTGGCTCATCCCGCTGGCGGTGCTGGCCAGGCCGCGCTGGCGGGACTTCCTGGTGTGGCAGGGGTGCGAGGTCATGTACTTCCTCGCCATCTGGCTCTACCTGGCGTACACGAGCAGCGGCAACAAGCAGGGCCTGCCGACCGACGGCTACCAGTTCGCGATCGTCCTGCACGTGCTCGGCACGCTCTATCTGTGCGCGCTCGTCGTCCGCGACATCCTGGTGCCCGACCGGGACGGGGTGCGGCGGGACGGCTCGGACGACCCCTCGGGCGGCGTCCTGGACGGCGCGGAGGACGTCTTCGTGTTCGGCAGGGCGGCGCACCCGGCCCGGCACGCGGCGCCGCTGACGGAGGGGCCGCGCGTGGAATGGGGCCTGCCCCGCGAGTGACCCCAGGAACGAGCAGCGGCCCCCGGGGTGGCGCGGGGGCCCCGGCCGGGGCAGGGGGCGGGCAGAGAGGGAG